>JAESUN010000430.1 GCA_016763045.1 Opitutaceae bacterium
AACCGTGCAGAGACAATTAACAGCCGCTACATCCGATCCGGCAAAGGCACGATCATGGGTGATATCCTTCACACTCGCTCCAGTTGAAGCGATGGCTTTGGCCAACCCAGCCAACCCTCCCGGCCTATCACTGATGACAGCTGTAAAACGACAAAGTCGGCCATCTGCGACCAATCCTTTTTCGATGACTCTGCTTAAAATTATTGGATCTATATTACCGCCACAATAAAGCAAAACGACTTTTTTTCCGGCTAAATGTGGTAGAGTTCCTGCTAAAAAAGCAGCCAGAGTTGATGCGGCAGCTCCCTCGACAACTTCTTTTTCCAACTCCACGTTCCGAAGAATTGCCAAGGCCAAATCATCCTCGCTGACAGTCACAATCTGATCGATCAGGTCTTTTGCCAAAGCAAAGGCGTTTTCTCCTACAATAGAGACTGCCAGACCATCTGCTAAGGTGGGTTTCGCAGGAAGAAAGACGGGCTTTTGGGCCTTCATAGCAGCTTGAAAACTGCCTGTTGCTTCAGCTTCTACGCCAATGATCTTTACCTCTGGTTTCAGAGCCTTTACCGCTACCGCCAATCCGGCAATTAAACCTCCCCCTCCTATAGGACAGACAATCGCTTCGACATCGGGAACCTGCTCAAGAATCTCAAGAGCCATCGTCCCTTGCCCCGCTATAATAGCTGGGTCATCATATCCATGGATATAGGTAAACCCTTTTTCAGCAACGAGTTCATCCGCTCGAGCTCGGGCCTCCTGAAAAGAATTTCCATGCAAAATGACGTTTGCACCGAGTTTCTGACAGGTCGTTATTTTGATCAAAGGAGCTATCTGTGGCATCACCAC
Source organism: Opitutaceae bacterium (assembly GCA_016763045.1). GTDB lineage: Bacteria > Verrucomicrobiota > Verrucomicrobiia > Opitutales > Opitutaceae > NORP342. The sequence goes on from JAESUN010000430.1 coordinate 847, forward strand.
TGTAACAGGGATTTTTAAAAGTGACCCATGGTAAGCCAACCCAAGAGCATGATTCCCTGCCGATGCAGCGATAACTCCTTTCCCTTTTTTCTCCTCCTCCAAAAGAAGAAGAGCGTTGCGAGCTCCTCTTTCCTTGAAACTGCCTGTCCGTTGCAAGCAGTCCATTTTACAATAGATATGTGCTCCCGTTATCTCTGAAAGAGGGATTGATTCCGGGCAGGGCGTCAAAGCAATCGCATCTCCCAATCGAGCGCGTGCTTCTTGAATATCACGTAACGTTACAGACATAGATTAAAAACTCCACCCTAGCTGTATCTTTTGAATGGGAAGAAAACAAAAATGCCATCTTACATAAATATTGGTCACCTTTTGTTAATGCTTTTCCTCTTATTTACCTCTCTATATTTAACAGGGAAAAGGTGATGATAAGCATTGCAGGGAAGCCAATAAAGTTAGAGGTTTCTTTTTTCATCTGCATTTTGTTGTTAAATGGCTGAGACGTAACGAGAACCTAATCTTACAACTGGTGCCCATTTTTCTTTTAACTCACTCATCCATTTTAATCTGCTATGTTTCAAGTAACGTTTAGCGAGCAAAGTATCAGAGAGCTCAATAAAATCGATAAACTGGACCAACTGGAGCTCTTGGATCCACTCAGTAATCTAACGACAGCTGACCTTCTCTCTCCCCGTGAGCCGTTGGGACGATTTCATCGTGAAGGAAAGGTTTTCTATCGCTTAAGAGCAGGCGAGCACCGTATTTATTTTGAGAACCAAGGTGAAATCTTACATACTCATTATATCCTGAGCAAAAATTCCTTAACTGATTTTCTTTTTCGAACAAAGCTACCTGTTTCTGAGGAGCAGATGTTTGAGCAGCATCAGTCTTTTTGGAAGTATCTTGAATCACTTAACAAATAATGTCTTCGCAGCCTCCTTCTACCTCCAATGAGCTGATAACCAGTGCTCAGGCCAGTAAGATTTATTTTCTTCCAAATCTAATGACTGCTGGAAACCTCTTTTGTGGGTTTGTCGCAATCATCCGGTGCATTCAGGCAAGGTTTGCTCCGATGATGGGAGAAATTTCTTCCTCTGAGCTATATACGGAAGCTGTCTGGTTTATCTTCGCAGCTGTTGTGTTTGATTCTCTCGATGGTCGTCTGGCCCGAATGGGCGGGAAAGAATCCCTCTTTGGTCGTGAATTCGATTCGATTGCCGATATTGTTTCTTTTGGGGTTGCTCCGGCTTTGATGGTTTTTTTCCTCGTTCTCTCCCCAGATCAATCGTCTGTTTTTAGACCTGTTGGATGGTTTTTTGGGTTTATTTATCTTCTTTGTGCAGGGGTAAGACTGGCCCGGTTCAATGTTATTACCCATCCATTAATTCAGACGTTACATCATAAAAATGCGACGAAGGATTTCATTGGACTTCCCGTCCCTGCTGCTGCCGGGATGATTGTTTCTCTTGTTCTCCTTATGACAAGATACGATCTCGAACGGTGGGCTATTATTCTTCCAGGTCTAATGCTCTTGATCGCCTATTTAATGGTTAGCTCGATTCGTTATCCAAGTTTTAAGGAAATTGATTGGCGGACAAAAACCCGATTCAGAACCTTTGTTTTTATCCCCATCCTAATAGCACTGATCTACCTTTTTAAACAGTTTGCTTTAGTCCTTCTTTTCTTCTCTTACCTCTTTTTCGGAATTTTCAGACATATTGGTTATGTGAGAAAGAGAGCAACTAAACTACGAAAATACCGCCTTGCTAGAGCAGCCCGTGTGAATAACTCACGAGAATCTTCTGAATAAAAAAGAATAACTTTCAAAAAGTGAATAACACCCCCTTTTCTAAAATTTGTTCGTCTTTTATTCACAGTGAAATTCGAGCCCTACCCTTTGACTTATAAATTGTTAGACATCTTATTACTCTTATTCTACACCTATAATAATAATAATAAGCTCTTTTAAAAAGTTATATATTCATAAGGATTGTCAGTAACTCATAATTTGTCCTAACTACCCACAAGAATGAAATTTAAGATAAACAGAGATCACTTTACGAATGGCCTGCAACAAGTGCTTAATGTTGTCGGTTCTAAAGCCACAATGCCCATTTTGAGCAATGTTCTCATCGAAGCAGAAGGCGACCATATCTCACTCACCACCACAAACCTTGATATGGGCATACGATGCCGTATCAAAGCCAGTGTGGGCGAAGTGGGAGCAATCACTCTTCCAGTAAGGAAACTAGCTACGATCGTTCGAGAACTACCCAATTTAGATGTTCAAATCGAATCTTCATCCAATCATCAGATAAAGATAACATCTGGGGGCTCTATTTTCCGAATCATGGGTATTGGGAAGGAAGAATTTCCTCCTCTTCCTGAATTCAGTGATGAAAAAGCCTTCCAGATGGAGCAATCTCAGCTTTCCACAATGCTCAAGTCTGTCTCCTATGCACAATCAGGAGATGAAACACGTTACATTCTCAATGGTGTTTACTTTAGCTTTCAGGATGGAAAACTCACCTTGGTAGCGACAGATGGACGTCGGTTGGCCCTTATTGCCAAAGAACTGGAATTTCCCGCTGATCAGGGAGGTAATATCATTTTACCTGCTAAAACCGTTGCCGAACTTCTCAGACTACTGGAAAAAGGTGAAAAGCTTAAGATTGCTTTCAATGACCGTCGGGTAGCTTTCCAGATTTATACGGATGATGATGAAAGCGGGTTTGTGGGTGATACCTTCCTTGTTTCGAAAGTCGTCGAGGGTAATTATCCAAATTATCAACAAGTTATTCCCAAAGAGACTCACCAGCGCATAAAGGTTGAAAGAGAACTTCTACTGCAGTGTGTTCACCGGGCAGCTTTGGTAACGAGTGAGAAATCAAATTCGGTTAAAATCAAAGTGAGTAACAACTTGCTGGAAATTACAGCTTCCAGTCCTGATTTTGGGGAAGCTCACGAATCTCTGGCTATTTCATATAGTGGCCCAGATTTGCAAGTAGCGTTTAATCCACAGTTTGTTATGGATCCTCTAAAAGCTTTGTCGAAAGATGAAGTATTCTTTGAGGTGAAGGATGAAGTGAGTCCTGGTGTTTTCAAAACATTGGAAAACTTTCTTTGTGTGATTATGCCAGTTCGGCTAAACTAGCCACGAAATTGTCCCTAAGGCAGCTCAAAGAGCTGCTAGAGTTACTTTTTATCAATTATGGAGATCTCTTATCTCATCGTAGGCATGCTCTCGATAGCATTGCTTCTCTCCTTTTTGAACAGGTGGCTGACCTCTCCCATTGTTGCCATTGTTAACAGATGGATTCGTTGGATTTTCTTTTCATTGGCTGTTGCAGAAATAATCAGATTCTGGGAGTGGACAGATCGCCCTTTTTGGGCTCTGGCGCTGATAGGATTCCTTTTTTGGTTCTTGATCGAATCTCTCTACACTTGGCTTGCGGTAGGGGCTTTGAGTGTAAGCCAAGTGCCTATCTTTCCTCGGTTTGAGAAAAATTCTACAGGAGAAGAGTGGCCGGCTCAAAAAAGAATGATGATGATTCGGGATTGGCTAAGAGCGGAAAAATACGAACGGATTCAACCCTTGATAGCAGATGTCGGAACAGGTGTTCAATTGAGATTATCTGTTTATCATGATCTCAAAAATCGTGAGCGTGTTCAGATTCTTTTTATACCACTTAAAAATGGGAATACGACAGTTTGTTTTAGTGTAAGCTCTGAAACAGAAAGTGGTCTTAGGTATTCGACAGACAATCTGTTTTTACCTTTTGGAGGATTTTATCCAGAAGAGTGGTCTGTACTACGTAAGCCTTGGGTTAGGAATCTTTCTTCATTGATCAAAATTCATCGGAAAAGAATGAAGAGGGCAGGAGAAATATCGATCCCCTGGGAGTCTGAACTCATCGATGATTTAAATTCTCAACAAAAGGAGTTGGAAA
>JAESUN010000431.1 GCA_016763045.1 Opitutaceae bacterium
TAAACCGTTGCCAAATTATTTTTATTTTAAGTAGATAAGTTTTTTTTATAAGTTCTAGATACATATTGATATTTTTTTGCATTCTGGCTATAAGCAGGTCTAGGCTTGAGTACATCAGTGGATATTATGGCTAGATTAGACTAATCATAATAGGTAATAAATAATTATAGGGTTATATTTATGAAATCAATAATGATCATCGTTGCAGACAGCAGCCGTGCACGAGTTTTTACAATAGATTCTCCGAGTTCTCCATTACACGAAATCGAAACCTTTGCACATCCAGAGGGGCGAATGCACGAGCAAGAATTGGACAGTGATTTGCCGGGTAAAAATTCTGGACGGGGTGCAGGTGGTCATGCTTTTCAGGATGAAACCGAGCCAAAGCAACAGGACCTCATCGCTTTTGTCAAACGAACTGCTAATTATCTGGATGATGCTCGCAAGGCTAATAAACTGGGTGAATTATTGATCGTTGCCGCACCCGCATTTCTAGGTGAATTACGTAAGCAGATACCGGAAGAAACAAAGGATCTAGTGGTTTTTGAGCTGGCCAAAAATCTTTCTCAACATAGTGTAAACGGTATAAGAAGCCACCTCCAAAAGTTTTAAGGCACTGAACAATACCAGTCTGAGTAGCCGAGAAATATTGTCTACCATAACCATAAGTTAGTGCGTATTATCCTGCCTAAGTAAGGCTGCTCATGGGTTGCGGTAACATTATCGATCAGCTGGTGACGTTCAATAAACCTTAAAATTCAGTCGATATGTCTTTTGCTGCGGCTACTAAAGGAACGAAAGCGACTTCAAGTATATTTTTGCTCGTAATATTACCTTCTAAATCTTTCTCAATCAGAAGCAGTTCTTGCGACATATGGGGAAGGCCTATTGGTATCACCATCTTTCCTTCTCGCTTAAGTTGTTGTGTGAGCGCAGATGGAATATTAGTCGCTGCCGCAGTTACGATGATGGCATCGTAGGGTGCGTGTTCTGGCCAGCCCTCGCAACCATTACCGATACGAGTTTCGATATTAGAATAGTTCATGTTTTTGAAACGTTGTTTAGCGGCTACCGCTAAATCCTCGATGATTTCCACAGAATAAACTCTATTAGCCAGTAGCGATAACATGGCCGCCTGATAGCCTGAACCCGTACCAATTTCCAGTACTTTAGCGTCTGGCTTAAGTTCAAGTAGGTCGGTCATCAGTGCAACAATATAGGGTTGTGAGATAGTCTGTTGATGACCAATCTTCAATGCGCGATTTTGATAAGCAAAGGGCTTCAGTTCTGCAGGCACAAATTTGTCACGAGGCACTGTTCGTAGCGCCGTCATTACTCTGAGGCTCAGTTTGTCTCTACCGATGGAGTCTCGTGTACGGTAAATATCACGTTCAATCTCGGTCATCATGTATTCGTTGTCTGTGGTCATTATTTAGCCTGTAAACGATGGATTAAATTTCTTTTGTGTCAGGGAGAAAAAATATTTTGATGAGGAGAGGAAATCCTATTTATTGTATTTTTTCCTTGTTATACAGCTTTATTTTATTAACCAGAGCATTCATATCTGTCGAAGTTTCGGTATCGATTTTTATGACATTTGACAGCTCACCTCTCCGTAGCGGCTTCCAGTTAAGAAGCTGCTGTTCCAGGATGGATTGATCGGCGTCCGATACTGCTTTTTTTCTTGTATTTATACGTTGACGCAATGTATCGGCGCCTGCGGTGAATTGAAGAATAATAAAGGGTGCCTTTTTCCTGTGGGCGACTTGACGAAATAGTTTTCGTTGATCATATTGCAGGCAGGTCGCGTCAATGATAACTGAATAATTTGCGTTTAATACCCCTTCTGCTAAGTCAGCAAGACGATGATAGGTCTGTTGCGTGGCTTCTGACGAGTAAATGTGGGTGTTAAATGCCGCTGAGCTATCGCTTTCGGCTGCCAGTTTAAAAAGTCGCTTTCGTTCAACGTCGGAACGAAGTCGGATAACCGCCAATTTTTCAATTAAAGGCTGGGTCAGCGTACTTTTGCCTGAGGCCGACATACCACAGGTTATTATTAACATAGGTTTGACTGTGTGTAAGTAGGATTTAGCTAATGAGAGGTAACCCTGAAAAACCATGCTGGCTTGTAGCTGTGGTAGTGAGTTAATAACCATTTGTGAGGCCTTGATGGCCTCCACTTTTGCCCTTACCATAGCACGATAGACTAAATAAAAACGTAGTATCTGACAGGCGGAATAATCCCCCGTTCTCTCGAGATAAGTATTTAAAAACCGGTAGGCGAAATCAGTTTTCTGACGCTCCTGTAAATCCATAATGAGAAACGCAATATCGCTAATGGGATCAATCCAGCGTAGCTCAGGGTCAAATTCAATGCAGTCAAAGGCGACGGGGATTTCGTTAATGAGTGCCAAGTTGTGTAAATACAGGTCACCATGACATTCACGAATAAAACCGTCACGCTTACGCCGAGCAAGAATGGGTATTAAGTCGGTAAAAGTTAACGCGCTCCATTTTTCCAATTTGCAAAGTTTGCCAAGCGCTCGATCATCATCAATCAATTGCCGAATTAGAATAAAGTTTTCTTTTACTGGCTTGTAGACTTTTTCAGGTTCGCCGTAACTATCGTCTTCGTTTGCAATATCAGTTTGTTGATGAAATGAGGCCACCATATTAGCAAGAGCATCTATATGCTTTGCTTTAAGTAGGCCGGCAATAAGCATATTGTCTAATTGTCTTTCTTGCGGGAACTGCAGCATTTTAATGGCGTAGTCAATGATAGGGCCTGTGCCAGAAAAAATAGCGTGTTCCTTTGAACCCGTTATAGGAACCACAGCAAGATAGAGACTAGGGGCCAATTTTGAATTTAAACGTAATTCTTCGTTACAATAAAAGTGACGTTTTTTGAGTGTGGAAAAATCAAGAAAACCAAGGTTTATCGGTTTTTTTATTTTATATGCGAAAGGCCCTGTGAGAATGACCCATGATATATGGGTTTCAATAAGTCGAATATTTTCAACGGCATGAACATAGGTTTCAGGCTTGAGTAGTGAAGAAATATATCCTGGTAACTGTTTTTCAATGCTATTCATATCAAGGACTTTAAGTTAACCGATGCTTCCAGTTTACTTAAACTACGTGGAATTGATAAGCATCAATGTGGTAGCGCGCGAAATTCGATAAAAGCAAGGTAAGCCTTTTGGCGAGTATAAAGGTAATTAACTACCATGACTTAAAAAAGTATGTACGATGGCAAACAGCGCGGAATTTTTCAAGTTGGCGATATAAAGGAAATTTAGCCTACGTTCGTTAGCTTGCAGAAGAAAAGCTAAGGCAATTATGGACACAATAGCGATCTGCTAGAGGGTATTTTTAACCATGATTAAGAAAATATTTGAATCTATTACGTCTGATAAAAGTTCCCCGCTGTGGATGATATTATTCAGCATCCTTAGTGTCGGTCTTATTCTGGCTATCTTGCTTTTTTTCGATGCGCAAGTATATGTTTTTGATTTACTTGAATGGTTTGATGCAAAAGGGGCCGAGGCCTCCTTGTTGTTTATTCTGGTGATGGCGCTAATCGTCGTGTTTCTCCTGCCTGGCGTGTTATTCACTACGGGTGCTGGCTTTGTATTTGGTCTTATTGAAGGCACGATTTACGTGGTGTTAGGGACTACCTTGGGGGCCGGGCTTGCTTTCCTCATCGCTCGTTATCTGTTTGGCAAACGAGCGGTTGATTATCTGCTGGCACGTGAGAAATTAGGAGCTGTTAGTAAAGGACTTAGCGCTCATGGTTGGAAGTTTGTCTTGCTCACCCGTTTGATACCCTTTTTCCCTTCAAAAATATTTAACTATCTTTTTGGACTCATGCCATTGTCGTTTCGTGGTTATTTGTCTGGCTCATTTATCGGCTTTATTCCGTTTTCTCTGCATAACGTCTACCTCGGCTCAATTGCTGCCAATATCGCTACTCTGGGGGAACGTAATACAGACCGCACGACAGTCGAGTGGGCCCTGTATGGATTTGGCTTTCTGGTGACCGTTATCGCAGCCGTTTTTATAAGTCGCGTAGCAAATAAGGCACTGCGTGATTATTCAAAAGAATAAAGGAGGGGAGATGGTGCCATGATCTGGATGAAGTGGTTACCGTGGAGATTTATTATACGTCGAGTCGCGCGTGCTCATGGCTTTCTTGATCCGATCGCCATACTGGCGCGGTTACGTAGTTTTGCCCAACCCTCGGAGGTCGGGGAGCCAACCGAATTACTACGTGCCGGTGTGGTGTTTCATGCGCGGGGATTGATCAACAGCAAGGTAGTTCAACATAACCTAGATTGGGTTTGGCCGTATTGGATCGAACGACAGTTTGATCCGCTGGATGTGTCTTTCATCCCGCGTGCTTTTTCTATGACACACATTAATCTGACGCACCGCAACTGGACGGCGATTGGCTACCCGGGCTGCCCTGAATTACCCATCGTTGACCCGCGTGGTTTGTTGACGCCACTGCTTGATGGTTGGTCATTAGACAGCTGGTTGTTGGCTGATGATGGTCGCTGCCTGTTGCCCTCGCGCGCTTCTGATTGTCAACAGCAGCTTAATCTGAAACAAGGAGTGAGTATTACCACCGATACTCAGACGGAAGGGTTGAATTTGAAGACACTAGCTTCGATTGAGCTAGAAGCGGGTTCAGCGGTTTGTAAGTTACGCATCACAGCAGAGCCTGACGAAAATGCCTGGATTGTGCTGGCATTACGCCCACAAAATCCTGAAGGTGTCAGTTTCATTCATCAGCTGA
>JAESUN010000432.1 GCA_016763045.1 Opitutaceae bacterium
CCAATGCCGAGTATATGCTCTCTTGGTTAACCGCCAACCCCATTGTTTCTGAAAACTGGATGGGCGAAGAACTTTATAAAACATTACTCAGTTATTTATCTGATGGTCTTATTGATGAATCAGAAGAAGAAAAGCTCATCATACTGCTTACAAAAATAACCGGTTCGCCAAGCGTCAATTTAAGCGGTCAAAATGCCACCACTACTTTGCCGCTACACCCAAGCCCACCCGATAAAATTATTATTGATGGCCATGATTTTGTCATCACCGGAAATTTCAAACACAGCACCCGAAAAGGCGTTACCAACTATATAGAACAGCGTGGTGGATCTATAAAAAAAACACCCTCCGGTAATACAGACTATCTTGTGCTCGGTGAAACCGGCAGCGCCGCATGGATACAATCAAACAGCGGCCGAAAAATCCAAAGAGCCGCTGAACTGTACGAATTGGGCAATAAAATATGCATCATCAGTGAAGAGCATTTTTTTAAAAGCACCACCCATACGCAGTCAATAGAACCAGCCTTAAAACTAAGCGATGAAGAGATATTCCAGCAACTAATAACCATACTGCAAAAAAACGAGCAGCTTATGGACGCATTGGAAAACACAGGGCTACTATTCCACATAGAACCAATTTACTTAGCCGCCTACCAAACGTTTAAAAACGGAAAACCCAAAAAATCACCATGCTGCGAGATTATTTACGATAACAACACAGCTGAATGGGTCATTGAAAATGAAGAAGAACAAATGGTATTTAGCAACGTTAATAATGCATTCAAAAAATTCATAAACTCAATTAATTAAAATGTCTAAGTCAGATTCAGAGTTAAGTTTCAATCGCCTTATTGAAACCATCTCAATATTTGTCGCGCTAGGCATTATGGTTGTCATTGGTTTTTACACCCTCCAATTCCAAAACAACCCGCTCGGTGGAACAGCCGCCTTTGGTGCTTTTGGCGATTATATCGGTGGGCTAGTCAACCCAATACTGGGGTTTTCTACTGTCATGTTGCTAATTTACTCGATACGCCTACAAATGAAAGAGCTAAGGGAAAGCACGGAAGCATTACAAGCCAGCCAAGAAGCGCATGAAGATCAAGTAAAAGTGAGCACAGGTCTGCTAAACGAAGCAAAGAAGGCAAATGCTGATCAGCTAAAAAAAATGCAAGGTGACGTCATTAGAAGCCAACTCACAAAACATGCAGAAATGCTAACAAATGAGCATATAAAGTTAATGGGCAAAGGTTTTTTACCCCAATCTGGCGATAATCTTTCTTTAGACCAGATTCTAATGATGAAGCGTCGCAATCTTAATAAAATAGCCCAAACTTACATTGATGGATTCCCTAGTCAGATGGATACTCAAAACGAAAAACTTTTAGTTGTGAAAATCCATTTATTAACCGTCAAAGAAAAGGTTCACTTAACCACGTTAACACTGATAGACCTCCTGCCAATGCTCGAGTTACCAAGTTTAAAAGCATTATGGGAAGACCGAATCCACGACATGCTGGCTGACTATGAAGATTTGCGAATATTCACCAATGAAGAGGTATTTACTTACGCCCAAAAGCTATCAGCAGAAGATTAGATAATCACCCCCAATCTCTCTACCGCCAAAGCAAATTCAGCTTCGCCCATTTCGCAGCCAATAAAGGTTCGGCCGGTAGATCGGCAAGCAAGCGCGGTTGAACCGCTACCCGTAAAAGCATCAAAAACCACATCACCCGGTAAAGAACTGGTATTAATAATATGCTCCATTAAATCCAACGGTTTTTCGCAAGGGTGTTTTCCCTTATACCAGCGCACCGTGTCAAAATCCCACACATTTGTATAATGCACGTGCTTTGTTACATTAAATGTACGCCTTGCGTTTTTAGACAAGTCGCGCAGCACCGTAAATGCATTTTTAAACACCGCGTAAGGTTTTAACGTCCTACCAAACAAATCATTGATCGTTAAATAATGCGATTCGCTTGGAATAGAAAACTGCGACCGTCCAAACCAATGCCCACTCATTTTACAGCCACACGCCTTATCAACCGCCGCCCTACTAACCCCAGCTTTAAGCCGTGCATCTTCCAAATAACGCAGAATAGGCTCATAAGCAAACGGTTTAGGTTTTTTACTTTGTGCAAAAACAATATGTTCAGTTTGCGGAAAGTACTTGCGTAGCGATTCCTTGCAGCACCCCAAGTGCCGGCCGTTCTTTTTGCGCCAAATAATATGGTTAAGCACGTTAAAACGCCTAGAAACAACCCCTTCAACCTCGGTGGCTAAGTGCGGCCCCGCAAATAAATAAAGTGACCCATTGGGTTTAAGCACCCGTGCAAACTCAACTAACACATCATCAAGCCAATCAAAAAAAGCATTTTTATCAGCCCATTGATTGTCCCAAGCATCACCCTTAACCCTAAAATAAGGCGGGTCGGTGGCAATTAAATCAACACTATCATCCGATAGCGTTTTAAGAAGTTTCAAGCAGTCTGCTTGGTAAAGCGTCACCTGTTTGTTTTGATATTTTTTCAAGAGTATCGTCCAACGTTCGACACTCTGGGTGCACTGGTTTGGGGTTCTCGACCCTCAAAAAATTAACTGTTTTACAACGGGCGCACTTAATCTGCAGCTCAATAAAAATGCCCATTGCCAATTTACGGCCACACGCCCCACAACGTATTTCCTGCATTATTCCTTAACCCCATCCAACCGCGCTTTGATCGCGCCAACGGCTGAACTGTTTGAAGTTATAGCCGCCGCTTGATTGGGCGCACTGGTAGATCCACCGCTATCGCCGGTGTGGGTATGTGCGGCCAGTGTTGCGTCTAGGTCCATTATTTTTTGCATTAACTCACTTAGCAAGCCCAGCACATTTTCGGTTTGTGATCCTAGCCATGTTTTTGGGGCTTTTTGTAGGTTTTTGGTTAGGCTGGTTAGCGTGACATCCTTCACGCCTTGAATATTTAGCTGTTCGCCGGCTTTTAGCACTAATGCGCCCATGGCTTCAATGCTTTTGGTGCCGCCTATGTTTTCGCTATCGTCTGTTGCGGTGTTTTTTATTGCCTGGTGAAAATTCTCCACCACCTTCATGGCTTCAACCAATCGGGTTAGGCTTTGTTGGTGAATGTCCCCATCGCTTATGTGTTGATGGTTGCCGTTTTTATCCATGCGCATAAAACTATCAGCGTTATGCTGCCAGCGCATTTCGTCACGTTCCACGGTTGGTAGTGCGCGGCCATGCGGCAATACTGAACGAATAAACGGTTTGTTTGGCGAACCATAAGCAAATGCAATCTCCACCCAACAGCCGTTTTGTGGGTATGCAAAAAAGCCCATTTCATGCCCTGCCACGGGCACGGTTAAAATCACATCACGCAGCACCGGCCATTTTTTATCTGCCTTACCGCGTTCATCTAATACTTGTACATCCACCGCGTATTTTGGGCGAAACTCATCGCACACGTCGCCCTCCACCGGCGTTTCGCGCACGTTGACCACTTGCGCGAACAGCGGCAAATGGTAACGGGCCGACAGCTCGGGGAACAGGCGCAGCACCATGCGTTTAATTACTTTTTCCATGACAACACCATATGGTTTTTGCTGAAATCAATACTCGTAATCCGGTTGCCATTAATACGAATACCCGGGCGCAATTTTGGCAACGCGGCAATGCGCGCGCTCTCGTTCGATAGTTGTTTATCAAACATTGACAACGGAATAATCAAATCGGGAATAGCCGCCCAACGCGAATGCGCCCAGCTACCAGCAAACACTTTACCGGCTTGTTGTTGCCATATAAAATCATCAATACCAAACACGGTACCCACTTTTTCTAGCAACAAATAACCGCTGCCAATGTTGAAGAAACTGGCCACTTTCGTTTTGCTGTAAACCTCATCGGGCAACACAAAGTCCAGCCCATTACCGGTGACTTCAGTCACTTTTTTAAGCACATCGGCAGCGGTTACGTGGCGACAATCCAGCGGCACATCAAACGCCAACGCGGCGGCTAATTCGCGGCAAAAAAGCTTTAAACGCCCGCCCTCTTGCGGCACTATTTTTTCTACAAAACCAATAAAAAACCGCTGCAACGCCGGTTGGCGGGTATAGCCTACATCAAACGTCACTAACTGATTAACCAGCACCGCTTTAGCATCTACCACCACAGTAAACATCGCCCGCCCGGGGGACGATAAGCTAAGCATAATACGCTCATCAATCAGCTGTTTTTTATGCCCACCAATCGTTAAAACTCTGCTTAGCCGCATTATTTAACCTTATCGTCTAGCCATGCCAATAAATTCTCAAAGCGTTCAACATCGGTGGCGGCTGGTACGGCTGCCTGTTCGCCCTTAGGCGCTAAATCGTCCACCGGTTGCGCCTTTTCGCGTGATTGTTTAAGCTCTGG
>JAESUN010000433.1 GCA_016763045.1 Opitutaceae bacterium
ATTTTCATAGAAGAATGCAACTGGGATCCTTAAAGCTTAAATCAAATCTGTTTCTGTCGCCGTTGGCAGGGTACACAAATCTTCCGTTTAGGTTAACAGTTCGAGAATTGGGCGGATTGGATTTGGCTACAACGGATTTAGTTAATGCTAGATCGTTGCTGGAGGGTAGTCGTGTTTCAAAGAAGTTGGTTGCCACTTGTCCTGAGGATTCTCCTTTGGCAGTTCAGCTATTTGGGGCGGTTCCTGAAGAGATGAGAGATGCGGCATTGATGCTGGAGGAAATGGGCATTGATTCTATCGATATCAATATGGGTTGTCCGGTGGATAAGGTTACGAGGACTGGGAGTGGGTCAACTATGATGAGGGAGATTGGGGAAACGGGAAAGCTGGTGGCGACAATTGTCGACGCGGTAAAGATCCCAGTTACCGCAAAAATGCGACTAGGGTGGGATAGTGAAAATCTGACGGCGTCAGATTTAGCCCGAGAGCTTGTGGGTAATGGCATTGCCGGAATTTTTGTTCATGGTCGCACCCGACAGCAGGGTTTTTCTGGAAAGGTTAGCCTCGAAGGTATTCGTACTGTTGTGGAAGCAATTGCCGGGACTCCGGTTATCGGGAATGGTGATGTGACGACCCTTGATGCGGCAAAACGGATGTTTGATGAGACGGGCTGCGCCGGTGTTAGTATGGGGAGAGGGGCCTTTTACAATCCGTGGCTTTTTTGCCATACTGCCCATTTTCTACGAACAGGCGAACGATTGCCGGAGCCCAATTTCGAGGAGAGAGTAACCGTGATGTACCGGCATTTGGACTATATGATTGGGTTTCATGAAGAAGAAATGGGCTGCAAATTTTTCCGGAAAGTAATCCCATGGTACGCAAAACGTCTGGGGCCATCGAATTATCTTAAAAAACAGATCTTTGCTCTCAAATCACGCCGAGATTTTGATATGATAATCAAAAAATATCGCGAGTGGCGCTTACAATTTTTGGATGAAGCCGGAGAATTGCTTCCTCGTTATCAGCCGGCGCCTCTTTATTCTTCCTTTATGAATGAGGAGGTTGATGGGAGGCAGGACTCAATTCCTGTCCCCAAGGGGCCGATTGATGTATGGTGAATCCTTATGGATTCTTTATGTCGAGTAATAGGTCTATGACATGCCTTGCCCAAGAACCGGGAATGGCTTCTCCCTTCCAATTCGTGGCAACCAGGTTGTTGCATGGATATGCTCCCAGGACTTTTTCGTCATGAAAGACGACTTTCATGTTATTGGGGCCAAGTGAACTGATTTCGTCTTGGGAGAGGGCTTTCCATGCATAGGGAATCCCGGATCCGGTGAAGTTGATTTGCCATCCAGAGACTTGGCCTTCGCTCATGGGCTTGGCAAGAAGCTCCGGGTGGCGTCGGACAAAGTCGGGAATATTTCTTGTCTGGACCTTGATGGAGGTGGCCAGAGGCCGTGAAAAGAGATAGTCCTTAACAGATGCGTTTTCTCGTTTGGACAGATAGGTTAGCAATTCTAGAAAATCGAGTCCGATGAGATTTCCGGGATGCCAATTTTCATGTTGATTCGAGACCGCAGGTGCTGGTTTCAGATTCTTATGCCATGCAGCGAATTGATTACTCAATTGGAATCCCACTTCGAAATGCAGATAAGCGTTTCGTTTGGCTATAGAGCGTTTCGAGGTGGAGCGTCCTAGGATCCCTATGAATTGTCCTTTTCGAACAATTTGTCCTCTTTTCAGGTCTTCTGGAATTGATCGGAGATGGGAGTAAACGCTTAAGAGCGAAGGCGAGGTCTCGGTATGCTCTATGACGATGTAGCGGCCATAATTACTGAGGCGAGGAATCCTATTTATATAGCGGATCTTGCCTTGGAGAATCGAGTGAATCGGATCCAAAGACTCTTCCATTCGATCAAATTGGGTCGCTCTGATATCTATTCCTTTGTGTAAAGAGGTGCGATTATTCCGAACACAACCAAAGAGCCCGCTCTCAATACCATCTTCATGTGGATGTGGTTGAATATAGGCTTCGTAAGGTTTTGCTTCGAGGAAACCGTCGTTTGGAACTGGCCAAACAATATCAAGATTAGCAAAAGCCGGAGTGAGTCCGGCGCTTATGAGGATCGTAAGGAGAAATTTTTTCACGTAATTTTTTCTGAATCGATTGAAGAAAGGAGAAGAGATCTCGTTAGCTGTATTAACGACTAAACCCCAGAAAACTTAATAAGTGTTAATGGTTTTAAGGGTCATGTCTCAATATTCAACTTATTCAGTTTTTGTGATAAATTTCTAAATAATTCTGTTTTAGTGCCGCCACTACGGACAAATAGGCCAACATAGGCACTGACTGTCCCAGGAGTCCCCATGTGAAGGTTTTCTGCTAACCATTGATTTGGTGCGTTTGTTTGCTGATGCATCCAGGTAGCGACCATGAGTTTCCAAAGAGCTGATTTTCTCTCGGATGGGTTTATGGGGATTGTTTGTTTGAGGTGCGATCTTCCGTTTTTTAGAAGATGAGACCATCGTAATTCACTGAATTCCCTTAGATTTCGGATGTTCTGATTTCTGCTTGATGGGAGGCTTTGCATCTTCTCCATCATCAACTTTTTGAAATTGCTAGAGCCATGGATCCAGCCGCTGGACATGGATGAAAATGCTCTTTCTTTTTGTTTTTTTTCGTCGACAGCAATGGATTTGAGATAGGAAAAGTAGGTTTGCCAGTCGCGTGGGTTTTCGGTGAATCCAGGAGTTTGTAGCCACTTGGAAAAACTTAGAAAATTTGGACGATCTGGAGAGGAAAACGAGCGAAAACTGCTCCAGCGGAATTGAGGTAACTGGTCGATTGAAATCAAATTTGTCGCAACGGGTTTGAGGTGGATGTAGCTGATCAAATTGGAAAAATATTGGCCAGGTTCGACGAGTATCGCTTTGTATCGTCCTTGAAACAGGTGACCTTTTTGTCCTCGGGAGCGATTCAGGCGATTGGCGTAGGTGCCTTGTAGCCAGTGAGCCCCTTCCATCAGGCTTTCGGTTGGAGTTTCAATGGCTAGATGGTAGTGGTTTTTGAGGAGTCCATACGCATGGACGATCCACCCCGTTTTTTTGCATGTTGCTTCTAAGCAGGAGACAAAAGATGAGGCATCAGCAGCTGTCGGAAAGAGATCCTGCTGATAATTTCCCTGATTGAAGATGTGGTAGAGAGCTCCAGGGAACTGGATACGAGGCAGTCTGGCCATGAGGGGGTTATCCCCTTTCAGGAGAGGTGAGTCAATTGATAATTGAGCCATGACCCTTTGTTTGCTGATCTGCTTTTTTGTTTATTTCTTATCTAGTTCAAAGAGAGGGAGAAGATCAGAATAGCCTTTTTTTGCCATTTTTTCGAC
>JAESUN010000434.1 GCA_016763045.1 Opitutaceae bacterium
AAAGAAGGAGAGACAAACCTGCGAATAAGGAAGTTCTGGCAGCCCATCAATACGCGTAATATATTTGTCTGTTTTTGATGCTTTTTGAGTTCAGAAAGTCGATTTTAAGGGTGTTAAAGTCCTGAGAAATGATGATTTTTCAGGAAATCCATCAGGGCTTTCGGGGGATGCGCTTAAGACTTTAATTGTGTTAATTTACTTAGGGGTTAATATTGTTTTAAGTAGCTTAATATTAATGGGTTAGATGTATATAGAGGAGAGAAATTGTCGCTAAATCCTTCTTCGATATCGAGCATTTAAGCAGCTCGACATAAGTGTTCTTCCTGGTCCTGACTAGGGGTTACCCTGATTGTGCTGAAGCAATGTAAAATAACATTGAAAAACCCTTTTGAGTAGAGCGAGGGTGATAGTCCGCGATATGGAATTTGCCACTAAAAACATTTCTAACAACGACACACTGGTGCTTGAACGAAGCACAGGTGAGGTGTCCGCGATTGGAGAATTATCAGCGATTCCAGATGGAGGAAGGATAACTGATATGAAATGGTACTGCGTCCACACAAAACCCCTTAAAGAAGCACATGTGGAACGTTACTTAGAGGAAGTGCTTAGCATGGAGACTTATTTCCCACGTTTAAAGCGTGAGAAGACAATTCGTCGCGTTAGGCGAGTGGTTACGGAGCCTCTATTTCCTCGTTATCTTTTTTGCCGCTTTGACCCTGCTGTGAGTTTTCGGGCGGTCCAATATGCACAGGATGTGCTCAATATCGTGAGTTCTGGAGATAAACCAACTATTGTGAGTGACGCAATTATCACTCAATTAAAGAGTTGGGCAGGAGAGGCTATCGATGCTCTTTCGATCCAGCCAGGGTTGCAAACAGGTGATTCAGTCGAGATCACCGATGGCCCAATGCAAGGGTTACGCGCTGTCTTTCAACATGAAACGAGTAATCTTGATCGAGTAGCTATCCTTCTTTCGATGATGGATACCGAAGCTCGCATGATAATTAATCGCTCCCAAATAGAACCAACAGATCCAAACCAAGGCTGACACCCCCTAAGCCCTCCCAGAAAACAGCCAACGTTAATCTTATCTATTGTAAGCAAATGAACAACACGTCTGACCTAACACAACTTTTACAAGCTGAATATTCTCCTCAGGTGCCTGCTTGGAAGCGAGTCATGGATATCTCTTTGAGCATCATTGCTCTGCTTGTTTTGTCTCCTTTGATTCTTCTTATAACAATCGCTATCAAGATTGTTTCTTCAGGTCCTGTGTTTTTTAAACAGGAGCGGGTAGGCCTTAGCGGGAAACGATTCATGTGTTACAAGTTCCGGACGATGAAGGTCGGAGCTAGTGCAGCTGTCCATCAGACACATTGCCAGAATCTGATGAAGTCCAATGCTCCGATGGTGAAGATGGATTCAAAGGGAGACCCTCGGTTGATTGCCTTTGGATGGTTACTTCGTTCGTCTGGATTGGATGAATTACCTCAGATTCTCAACGTTCTTCGTGGTGAGATGAGCTTGGTGGGTCCCCGTCCGTGTCTTCCTTTCGAATATGCAGAATATGCCTCTTGGCAAAAAGAGCGGTTTAACACATTACCTGGGCTTACGGGTTTATGGCAGGTGAGCGGTAAGAATGATACAACCTTTGATCAAATGATTAAATTTGATATCTACTATTCCCGAAATAAATCCTTGGGGCTATATGTAAAAATTGTGTTAATGACTGTTCCTACCTTGATTGGACAAATGTTGAAGGCTCGGAGCAAGAAGGGCTCTTCTGCAGTGGCAGCTTCAGCAGCTTCCATCGCTTCAACTCAGACGGTTCGGTAAAATTTTGAGGAAAAATAACTCATGGATGAAAGCTAATAGGTGCATTTTAAAGAGATGTACCTATTTCCCTTTTAGATTGATTCCTCTATGCCGTATAACGAGAGCATATGGAAAAGATACTTAATGTAGGTGTAGTTGGGTGTGGCTATTGGGGCCCGAATCTTATTCGCAATTTCAGAGGTCTTTCTGACTGTAGAATGAAGACAATGTGCGATCTGAGTGAAGATCGACTGAAGCATCTCAACTCCTTATACCCTGAAATTGAAGCAGAGAGCAGCTATGAAAAAATGCTCAAGGATAGTGACTTGGACGTTGTTGTCGTCGCTACTGCAGTAAAATTCCATTACCCTTTAGCCAAAGCTAGTCTGTTGGCAGGTAAGCATACTTTTATTGAAAAGCCTCTGGCCAGTTCTTCAGCTCAATGTGAAGAACTGATAGAAATTGCCGAGAAGCAAGGACTGGTGTTAATGGTTGGGCATACGTTTCTCTATTCTCCTCCGATTCAGAAGATAAAGGAAATTGTGGATGCCGGAGATATTGGCGAGATTCGCTATATCAGTGCACGTCGTTTGAACCTGGGTTTGTTTCAAAAGGATATCAACGTAGCGTGGGATTTGGCTCCACATGACATTTCCATTATTTTGCATATTATGGGAGAACGTCCTTTATCTGTTAATTGTACAGGGAATGCTCATGTGACTCCGGGTGTTGAAGATGTGACATCGATGTCTTTGCAGTTCAAAAATGAACGTTCTGCTATTATTCAAAGCAGTTGGTTGGATCCGCGGAAAATCCGGGAGATGACAATTGTTGGGAGCAAGCGAATGATCGTCTACGACGACATTTCTGCCCAGGAAAAGATCAAGATATTTGATACACGTGTTGAGCGTCCGCCGCACTATGATACACTTGCTGAGTTTCATTATGCTTACCATTATGGCGACATTTATAGTCCATATGTTCAGCAGTCGGAACCATTGAAGACAGAGTGTCAGCATTTTATTGACTGTATTAAAGAAGGGAAAACTCCTTTAACCAGTGGGATGAAAGGGATGGAAGTTGTGAGAATTCTCGAAGCTTCTTCAGAATCATTGAAAAAGGGAGGAGCTGCAGTAGGTCTTCCTCAGTCTGAAGAACAGTTGAATGGAAATATGAGCAGTGAGGTTGAATCATCCACTGGCTGAGATTCGATCGTCCTTGTTTCCTATTCTTGATTTCTTGCTCTTCCACTTATCTAATCTCTTCAAAGCCCTCTCTTCTAAGCGAGGATAACTC
>JAESUN010000435.1 GCA_016763045.1 Opitutaceae bacterium
ATAGCATCTAAAAGCCTCGGGAAAAGTCCTCATACGTCTAAAACGATCAACGACATGGAACCATCGCCTCACAATTTTTTCGATCTCACAGAGCAACATATCGAAGCTTTTTATAGAGACGGCTTCTTCATGGCCCCCTCTTTTCTTTCCTCGTCTTCCGTTGAAAAAATGAACGCGGCCTACGATGACGACGTGCAAAAATTGGAAGGAGAAAAAGAGTGGAAAAACCTTCCTTTCGCCAAAGAGATTCAAGCAGAACTGCACAACAAGCGTATTACAGAAATAATGGAGAGACTTCTCGGAGGACCTGTTCAGTTATGGTTAGGCATGTACGCCGTCGTGATGCCAGAAGGGAAAGGACTCGATTGGCACCAAGACAATCAATACACCCATATCCTCGGGCATATGTGTAACGTCTTTGTCGCATTAGATGATATCGATATGGAAAAAGCTGGCCTCTGGATAGCACCTCGAACCCATCTGCTCGGCCGCCAACCCAATTTGAATACGGAAGGAAATCACCGAAGAGCCGCAGAGCCGGAAAATCCAGTCCCCGTCCAACCAATGAAAAAAGGTGACGCCGTTATTTTCCACCGGGAACTATTGCACCATAGCAAAACGAATCACACCGATACACCCCGCCGAGCTTTTGCCTTTCAGGTCTCCTCTACCAATTGTCGGTTTGCAGAAACAGGAAAGTTGATCCTGTCACGGGATACCGTTTCTTAGATGGGACTTGCTCCGGCTAGGCGGCTCTGTAACAAAGTGGCCCTTCTCTCCAGAATCCCTCTACCTCCCCCTTCTTTTTCACTTCCATGGTAAACATTCTCAACAGCCTCGAAAAAGCGATCGTCAAGCATCGGCGAAAATCCCTCTCTCGAGCCATTTTCGCCAAACATAACGGAACCATCCAAAGAGGCCCCTTTGAAGGAATGCAACTCAATGGCGTGGCCAATATCAGCCAAGCCGCACATGGGCTAAAGATCTTTGGGTTATACGAAAGCCCCATTATGGATACCATGCTGGAGTGGTGCCCAGCCGAAGTCCTGGTCGATATCGGAGCTGGAGATGGCTACTACCCCGTCGGCATGCTCAGAGCTAATCTTGTAAAGAGAGCTGTTTGTTTCGAAGCGACTGAAGCAGGCCGCAAAGCGATCCAAATCAATGCAGATTTAAATGACGTGGGAGATCGTATTGAAATCCGAGGCAGAGCGAGTTCAGATTTCACAAAAACCATAGAAGGGCTCAACTTACCTCCTCAGCAGACTATCATCCTCTGTGATATCGAAGGTGGCGAATTTGAAGTCATTACGAGAGAGCTGATCGAGAACTTATCCGGAGCCAAATTCGTCATCGAGCTCCATGAGCAACTCATCGATCAGGATAAAACACAGCTACGCCAAAAAATCCTTTCGGCATTTCCAGAAAACTATCAGACGACGATCCTTTCAGACTCGCCACGCCAGTGGAAGGGAATCCCCGAGCTCGAAGCAATGCACGATCTCGATAGAGCACTTATCACCTCCGAAGGCCGCAAGCTCCTCGGAGAATGGTTGATCGCTGAAACTCTTCAGGAAGAATAGAGGGATAAGATCTGGCTGAAAAAGCCATTCACTTTCTCCTGATTCTCTTTCACCAATGCTCGGAATTTTTCGAGCGAAAGCTCCTGATCCATCAGACCATGGGCACAGTTATCGATCATACAAATCGAGTTGTACGCTATCTCCAGTTCCTGGCAAAGATCCGCTTCTCCCGCCAGAGTCATCCCCACTACATCACCCCAGTCCTTCACAATACGTACCTCCGCTTTTGTCTCAAACCGCGGGCCCCGAGTTTGCACATAAACCTTACCCGTCTCAATCGAATACTCACTGGCAGCGACAATCTCTGGAATAAGATTATTGGCAATGACAGGTGCTTGGCCACTCAGTTCATTGTCATGATAAGTATAGGGAGCAAAACTCACATAATCCTCACACGAAACAATCGTTCCCGGAGGAAGATTCTCCTTCAAAGAACCCACTGAATTAAACGAAAGAACCGACTCCGTACCCAAATCCTTCAAAGCCCGAATATTAGCCCGGTAGTTGATCGAATGAGGAGGAACTGGATCCTTGAAATTGTGACGATTTAGCAAAATCAAATCGCCCTTTTGCTTCAGCTGAACAGGCCCATAAGCAGTTTCAACCGTTTCAAAAGTCCAGTCATCAAACAAACTCGATTGGGCAATACTTGTCCCCGCAATAAAGGCTATCTTCATAGGGCTCAGCCTAACCCAGTCTCCTCAAGGCTGTCTAGAAAGTAAAAATTAAGATGGCAGAAAGCATTCAATCCCTTCAAAGATCTCAGAAACTAACTGACGCCAGCCTAAAGATCCCCCTCCTCGATGCCCCAAAACATTCTCATCTCCGCAGAAGCCCTGTTCCTTCTTTTGGGCTTAGCCTATTGGATACGCTGTCTATTCACCTCCAAAGAGACACCCATTTGGAAAGCGCAAAACAGGCTCACCCGATGGAAAATCCCCCTATCTGATTTTTTTTTATTTCTCTTCGTTCTCCTCGTTTTTGTTTTCGTCGGATCACAACTCGTTATCTTTGGGCTGGCGAAGTGGACAACAGAGATAAAAGGTAATCTGCTAAAAGAAACCGTCGTCATTGGCTACGCCACTCACCTCTCCTGTCTGATCGGCTGGTTTGCCTTCAGCCTCATGAAGCCATCCATTCGATTGACCCAAAAGATCTCCTGGGCTGCCGCTTTCAAAAAAGGCCTTTTAAGCCTCATCATTGTCTTACCACCTCTGCTCATCATTGCTGCCACCTGGGAGTTCTTACTCAAGAATTTTGGCATCTCAACCGCTCCACAGGAATTGATTGGGATTCTCCGATCGGGAGAAAACGTACCCTATCTCATAGCGATAGTTTTTCTAGCGGTTATCATCGCTCCCATCAACGAAGAGTTACTCTTTCGTGGAGGTGTTTTCCGATTCCTTTACCAAAGAGTGCCCTCATGGGCGGCCATCCTGATCAGCTCCAGTCTCTTTGCCATCTTACATGGTAACTGGTTGAGCTTTCTTCCACTCGTTTTATTGGGTAGCCTCCTTTGCCTGCTCACTCAAAAAAGCGGGAGTTTAAAACCCGCCATCTTCCTGCATGCTCTTTTCAACCTTCACTCAATCATCTTTATTTTTTCTGGTATTGATATCTAGAATACTAATAAAGAAACTTCACCCAAAGACTCTCTGATGAGCATTTTTGATCAGCTAAAAAATGGTATCGAAACCAACTCTGGAGAGGAGACACAAGCTGTTGCCGCCGAATTTGCCCGGAACCTGCCACCAGATGTCACCATCGCCTTTTCCGGAGACCTAGGCGTTGGAAAAACAACCTTCATCCAAGGGATGGCTGCCACATGGAATATTCCAGATCCAGTCACCAGTCCCAGTTTCAACCTCTATAATATTTATCGGGGAGAAAACCGCCTGCTAGTGCACCTCGATGCGTACCGTATTGTTCAGCCCGAGCAATTCGACTCCCTCATGATTGAAGACTTTCTCGAAAGCCCTTACTGCCTAGCCGTCGAATGGCCGGAAAACGCAGCCGGATGGCTGCCTGCTGATGCTATCTGGCTTACCCTCTCCATCGTCAAAGA
>JAESUN010000047.1 GCA_016763045.1 Opitutaceae bacterium
GAAGAAACTGATCACTAGCTTCAGTTAATCGACCCGAAGACGGAAAGTTTTCCGTCTTCGAACTAGTCTTTGTTCGTTTTACTCGCTCTCTTCCGATTTACATCCGGAACAACAGCACCTCTCAGCTTTGCAGGCGAGAACACCGGAATAAGCAGGTTTATGAGCAATTAAAAGAACTAGATTAAGAGCCCCTACCAAAGCAGCTAACCCGATCCCACTGATATCGTGAAAGATATGAAACAGCAACATATTCACTACAACGGGTGCCAAAAGAATAAGCGCCAGAGCAGAAAACCTGTTTATTAAAAGAAGGAACCCCACTAGTATTTCGACGATTCCAACAGCCTGAAAAATATAACCTGTTTGTCCAAAACCCGCCATGACATCCGCCGCAGAGCCCTGCATCTCGGGCATAGGCATATAGCCCAAAAATTTGTTCAGGCCAAAAACAAGAAGAAGCACAGCTAAAAGAAGCCGGGCGATAAGAAAGCACTTATTATTCATAGGAGTTTTATTTTGGGGTATGACACTTAGGGTTAACTAAAAGATTACCATACTCACAAAACGGAATGAATCCAATCAAAGAAACAAATTAGAGCTTAATTTGCTTTTCTCTACCTCGTTGATCCTTACGTTCTTTATGGACATGCCCCCTATGACCCCTCCCCTTAAATCTCTTTATCAAGACCCGGAAAGAATCATCGTCACCGCCCATCGGGGGTTTTCGGGAGAATATCCGGAAAACACGCTTCTTGCCTTCACCAAAGCGATCGAACTAGGCGTCGACATCCTCGAATTCGATATTCGAGGAACAAGCGATGGCATACCCATCATCCTGCATGATGAAACCGTTGACAGGACAACAAACGGAAAGGGCTCACCCCTCAATTTCACACTAGCAGAATTACAAAAGCTGAATGCCTCTCTCTGGCAAGGGGCGCATAACTCAGGAAAACGACTATCAAAACCTGCTCATCCCGATGTCATCATCCCCACCTTCGAAGAACTACTTCAAGTGGCTGCCGGAAAAGTCGGATTAAATATCCAACTCTATGATACAAATGAACCCCTTTTGACAAAAATCTGCCAGTTGTATCAATCCTACGACCTTTACGATTCAGGATACCTCACGGTAAGCACATTTCAAGAAGTAGCCAAAATACGAGCCTCCGATCCACGAATCGAAATATGCGTTCTCGAAGATCAATGGGAAATGAGTCCCAAAACTCTGCAAAGACATCTGGACCACGGCCTCACATTCATTCAACCCGGCCGCCAAAGCACCACTCCAGAGCTCTGCCAGGCCATTCAGGAGAAAAACCTCTGTGCCAATATGTTTTATTCCAACACAGATGAAGACAATCGACGGTACATCAAAATGGGGCTACGAGGGATTCTAACAGACTGCCCGAATATCCTCCTGCAAACAATCAAGGATCTCAAAGTAACTCAATGAACTGGCATACGATCGCAAGTATTCAACCTCCTTATTTTGATGAAAAATCCCATCAAAATAATGAGAAAAGCATTCAAGCAGGACTACAATATCTGAAGGAAGCATTGAACATGGGAGCGTCCGTAGCCTGCCTTCCAGAGTTTTTTAACATCCTGGGGGTTGCGGATGCTGAAATGCATAAGACAAGCCAAAATGCGGATCTGATACATAACGAAATCCGGGCATTAGCCGCAAAACATAGCGCCTATATCATCCTGCCCCTACTCGAGGAAAAAGAAGGAAGCTTTTTCAACAGAGCCTATCTCGTTGGACCCGACGGACAAGACATCGGCCATTATGACAAAACCCAAACAACCCTCAGCGAAAGAGAATATCTATCTGTCTCCGCTGGAAATAGCGTCAAAGTATTCGAGACTGAGATAGGAAAAATAGGGATCGTCATTTGCTACGACATTTATTTTCCAGAAATTTTCAACGAACTGAGACAACAAAAAGTCGACATCATCTTTTTCCCATCCCTCCAACGCGCAGAGCACGAAACAGCGAATGAATCCCTGATCAAAGCCCGAGCAATGGATACACAAGCCTACCTTGTCCGATCCAGCTTTGGTCGCCCCATCAATACCCACTGGCAGCCAGGTATGATGTTTGGACAATCTTCAATCATCCATCCAGACGGAACAGTTCTCGCCAATGCAGGGCATTTTGAAGGGATGGGGCTTGCCCGAATCAAATTACCCTTCGAATGGAAGAAACCCCGATGCAGTGGCTATCCCGTTCAATCCGTCCGAGACTACCTAGACGATGACAGAAAAAGCTAATAGGCCCTTTCTTAAAAACTCATGAGACCCAATCGATTACAGCCCTCCTTGATTATCGCCCTCCTGCTCTCTTTTTTTATCGAAGACACTGCTCAGGCAACCGCCAAAACGGAAGACCTCACCATCGGTAAAACATGGTGCGCCACATCAACAGCCCTAACAGATGGTGGACGAATTGATGCCATCGATTATCTGGGTGATGGAGTCGTCATTGCCGGAACACGCAACCCCATTCCCCGCATCATTTATAAAAGTGAGGATTACGGGAATACTTGGAAAACGATTGGCCCAGTAACCGACAGAGGTTTTATCACCTGCATCGCAGGCTACAAAGGCGGCATCGCTTACCTCCTGGAAGGTTACAATACCCATGTCTGGAAAACGGAAGACTATGGAGAGACCTGGAAAGATCTAGGCAGAGTTGCCGAATCCAAAAATACTGAAGGCTACGCAAATGCGTATAGCCTCATCGTCACCACAAATGGAACCGTGCTGGTAGCGACCGCTCAATCAGCCGGAGGCCATATCATCCGCTCTACCGATGGAGGCAACACCTGGACAGATATCGGAAGCATCTCCGAAAGAGCCCTTTACCGCTTAACCAGAATAAACGGAGGCATCCTGGCAAACGGATGGGCTGGGACCATCTACCTCAGCACCGATGATGGACAAACCTGGGAAACAGAACGTCATCTCAGTGAGACAGACTTATACGCGACAGAGTATCTCGGCGATGGCATCATATTGCAGGGAGATAAAGCCGGACGACTCTTTCGGAGCCATGATAACGGCTTAACCTGGGAGCACTTGGGCATCATCGGTGATGCAACTGACGATCTCGTTAATCTCGGAAACGGAAACGTCGTCCTAACAACCTACACAAAAGAAAAAAACATCTATCATTCCAGTGATTACGGAAAAACATGGATTAACCTGGGACCTCCCGCCACCGAGAACGACGATTGGTTTGATCACGTCATTTCTTTTGAGCATCAGGGTGAATTCATTGCTGTCGGAGGAACCAACAAAGGGTACCTCATGACCACCTGTCCCGACCCAGAGACAAAACTGACTCACTGAATAAAAAACCATGCACCAAAGCTTTTGTCTTTCCTCGTCAAATAGACGCGATCTCTAGTATCCACATTTATTGACAGTCTTTAGGGAAAATGCGGTGCTCTTTTTAAGTAAGCTAAGGAAGGTGTGATGAATTTTTCCGTATCGAGATCAGGTCTTCTCTAAGAGGAACTCTAACCGAAATCTGATACTGCCCAGAATAAGAGAAATTTTGATGGGACTATAAAGCTGAAGTGCGTATTCACATCGACTTGTCTGGTGACCATAATCACTTTTCCGGTTCGCACATGAAACACCTGAAAGCATCCTCCGGAATTCTTACCACCATAACCCTCCTTTTATGGGCCTCGGCATTTTCCGGTATTCGAGTCGCGCTTGAAGACTACTCTCCAGAACACCTCGGTCTGTTGCGTTACGGAATAGCCTCCATCGCAACTCTCTTCCTCTGCTTTTTCTGGCGGCCTCAATTTCCAAAATTAAAAGATTGGCCCCATTTCTTTCTGACGGGATTGATCATCGTCCCCGTCTACACCATTTCCATCAACTATGCAGAGCAAACCATCAGTGCGGGATCAACGAGCTTCATCATCAGTCTCGTCCCCGTCATCACTGGCTTTTTCGCGCCGATCATCTTAAAAGAAGCCCCTGAAAAAGGAACTTGGATAGGTCTCGCTTTTTGTATCCCGGGCATCGCACTCATTTCCTTTGGAGAAGGAGATTCCTTCACTTTCTCAATAGGAGTCGCCTGGGGTTGCCTCAGCGCCCTTTCGGGAGCCACGACAATCCTACTGCAAAAGTCTCTCCTAAAGACATACGATGGATACACCGTCTCCGCGTGGACCATGTGGACAGGGACTTTTTTCATGCTTTTCTTCCTCCCAGGATTAAAAACAAGTATCGGACAAGCTTCTCTTTCGTCCACCCTTTCCGTCATCTACCTCGGTATTTTCCCTGGAGCCATTGCCTATATCACTTTTGCCATGGCAATGAAAAACCTATCCGCAGCACGCATCTCTAGATTTCTTTTTCTCATCCCAATTCTTTCACTGATTGTTGCCTTTTTCTGGCTACGAGAAATACCGACGACCTTAACATTGGCAGGTGGAGGTATTACCCTGGCAGGAGTCATCCTGAGTCAACGAAAGCCCACAAAGAGAAGCCGCCAACCGAGTTAAGAGAATCAGGCTCTTGGGTGCGCCTTTTGATACGCTTCCTTCAAGCGTCCAATGCTCACATGCGTGTAGATCTGAGTTGTCGAGAGACTCGCATGCCCGAGGAGATCCTGAACCAACCTCAGATCTGCCCCATTGTTTAACAGATGAGTTGCGTAGGAGTGCCTGATTTTATGAGGTGTGATATCTGCGGGTAAGTCGGCTAGAGCCAGGTAGCGTTTCAAAAACAACTGCACCTGCCTCGCCGAAATCCTCTTATGCTGAGGCGTCACCACCACGGGATCCTCATAGGCAACCTTCTGAGCAAATTCCTTTTTAAATTTCTTGAGAACGCTCATCGCCACCCGGCCCAAAGGACAAAGACGCTCCTTCTTCCCCTTACCCATGACACGGGCAACTCCCGATTTAAAATCGATTTGGCCGTAATTTAACCCAACCAGCTCGCTCACTCGCAAACCACCACCGTAAAGAAGCTCCATTGCAAGACGGTCTCTCCAAGCAAAAAAAGGATCGATAGACTCATTTTCCAATAAAAGCTGAGGCCCGTTCAACAAAAGCTTCATCTGCTTCTCCGTCAAAAACTTCGGCAGAGGCCTGTCCAATTTCGGAAGCGACAGCCCTAGAGCAGGATTTTGGGTCATCTTACCCATTTTTCGCCAATACCGAAAAAAGGATCTCAATCCAGATAATCGATTATGTAACGTTCGCTTCGAAATAGAATGTTGGGCTTCAATTAAATAATCCCGCAAATCCCTCGTTGAGAGAAGATCCAACTCTCCCTTCCAGCGTTTCTGACTCTCCAGCCAACTGAAAAACTCGATGACGGCATGTCGATAATTCCTCAGCGTATTATCTGAAAGTCGTCGTTCACCAGCAATGAAGGCACAGAAAGGCTCCAGCCAAGGCGAAATCCTGACTAATAATTCCTCAATTTCTGATGCCTCTTTCATTGCGAAAGTATTCTACTAACCGCTTTGATGATGCTCTTCGATCACCGTTGTAATCTTCTTGGTATAATCTCTCAACGCAGATTCCGGATCAATGCCCGCACTGCGACAAGCAGCGGCCACTTCAAAAAGCCGCCGCCCCGCTTCCTCTGCCGTCAAGTTGACCGCAATTTCGTCCACCTTCTCTTCATTAAAAGCACCCTCCACCTTAAGCTCTTTTTTATCTATCTGCTTGATGATTTCCATCGTTCGCAAAAGAGCCGGCAAGATTGGGGGTAATTCCTTAAAAAGACCATCGGACTGCGTTCCATTCTTTTTCTCTGATTGCTTAATCTCATCCCATTGGACGAGAACTTCATCACTGGTAGAGAGCTTATTTTCACCAAAAACATGAGGATGTCGCCTAATCAGCTTTTCATTAATATCCTTGGCAACAGCCTCTAAATCGAAAAGGCCTGCTTCTTCCGCTAATTGAGCGTGAAAAAGGACCTGCAGCAAAACATCTCCTAATTCTTCTCTCATATGATCCATATCCATCCGATCAATCGTATCGATCAATTCACAGCATTCCTCTATAAGACAGATGCGTAACGACTGGTGATCCTGCTCCTGATCCCAGGGACAACCACCTGGTCCACGTAATTTAGCGACAATTTCCCGAAGTTCGTTCACAGCACTCATTACCTCGGAGTAAAACACTCTTACTGAAAAGCACACCCATTTTTTTCTTCCCCCCATCAAAAGTTTCCTCTCTCTTCAATATAACCTAATGGACAAGCTCTCCGAAATAATCTCCTGGAAACGCACGGAAATCGCACCGCTTATACGGACGGTAGCTAATGATGAGTTGGAAAAGCTTAAAACAGCAGTCCTTCAACGGCCTTCTTTTCATGAAGCACTACGTAATCCCAAACATTTATCCGTCATTGCGGAGATAAAACGCAAATCTCCTTCTGCTGGATCCATCGCAGCTGGTGCCGACTCAACGACACAAGCCGATACCTATGCAAAGGCAAAGGCAGACGCTCTCTCCATCTTAACCGATGAAAAATATTTTGGTGGAAACCTCTCTGATCTCAAAAACGTCACGGAGCAATTTACAGATAAAGGCATCGCGATTCCTTGTCTGCGAAAAGACTTCATGGTGCATCCCATTCAAGTCGTTGAAGCTGCTCTTGCGGGTGCAAGTGCTATCCTGATCATCGTTCGAGCCCTTTCGGATACTGAAATAGAAACACTGCGAGACGCAGCCTCCTTAGCCGGCCTCTCCAGCCTCTTTGAAATCCACAACGAAAAAGACCTGGAACGCGCGCTGGCTGCCGATGCCAAAATCATTGGTGTCAATAATCGAGATCTCAGAATCTTTAAAACGGATCTGGCTATTAGTGAACGTCTCATTCCACAAATCCCCAAAGGAATCATAAGCATCAGTGCAAGTGCCATTTTCACCAAAGAAGATGCAGCACGAGCTCGCGCCGCAGGTGCCGATGCCATTCTCGTCGGAGAAGCCCTCATGCGGGCTCCAGAACCTCTCGCTCTGATGAGAGATTTCCACTCCGTCTGATGAAGAGCATGACATTGACCCCATCCGGGACTCGTCAACTACTAGAAGAGCTAGGGCACTTACCTAATAAACGATTAGGACAAAACTTTCTCATCGACGGAAATATTGTTCGAAAATCTGTCGAACTGGCAAAGGTAACAAAAGAGGATATCATTGTCGAAATTGGCCCAGGACTAGGCACGCTAACAACCTCTCTCCTCGCTACAGGTGCAACCGTCTATGCCATTGAAATGGATAAGGCTCTCTTTCAGCACCTCATGACAGAAGTCTTTCCAATGGCAGATGAAAGACTCCACTTAATCGAAGGAGATGCTCTTGACCACCCTCTGGCAAATTTTTCGCCCTCAGCAGATCAACCTTTTAAAATCGTCGCCAATCTACCCTATGCGATATCAACCCCGTGGATCGAAAAAATCCTCACAGTGAACCCTCCCGAAAAAATGGTTCTAATGCTGCAGACAGAAACAGCACAAAGGTATGTCTCAACCGAAGGCAGTAAACAATTTGGCTCTATCAGTATTTTTCTCCAATCCGTTTACGACACTAACCTCGGACATAAAGTAGCAAGCTCCTGCTTCTACCCCAAACCCGATGTCGGCTCCAGCCTCCTCTGCCTCGAAAGGAAGAAGGACATTTTTCTTTTTTCTAAAACAGCCAAAACACTGATTCGCAACCTCTTTCAACATCGGCGAAAACAACTCGGTGCACGTCTTAAGACTTTCCCTGAAGAGTCCGGAACCAAGTGGCTAAACGATCTCGAAGAAAATGGTTTTTCCGCTCAAAACCGGGCGGAAGACATCCCTATCTCTCTTTGGCAAAAGCTAAACGGCTACCTATAACTGATTCAACGCTTCGAGAACGATCCCAGGCGTTAGAATCTGAGGCAAAATGATCGGAGCACGCTTCGAATCCGATCCATAAAGAACATACAGTGGCACTCCCGTTCTACCATATCGGGCTAACGCTTCCGTAATTTCAGAATTCCGACGAGTCCAGTCAGCTTTGAGCATCGCAACCCCAAGTTCTTCAAAACGCTCACGAACTTCTGACGAACTGAAAACTGCAAGCTCATTTGCTTTACAGGTCAAACACCAGGCCGCGGTAAAATCAATAAAGACGAGCTGACCTTCCTTTCTTAATTCTGCTAATTTTTCATCCGAAAACGCCTGCCACTGCACCCCATGCACATCACGTCCCCCGATCTCGACATCCTCCCTTACCTGAAAATCAGAAGCTTCTTGGGCCAGCCACAAGGCTCCTCCAGCTAAAAGAAAAACCCACACTCGGGCTGTATTCCGTACCCATCTTTTTTTGACAGGCATATCCCATCGACCCAAAACCCAAGCGGCCATCGCGAGAGCCAGTAGAGCAAAAAGAAACCGGAAAACACCATCAATTCCTATCTGATACCCAAGAACAAGAATCAGCCAAATCAACGTCGCAATCAAAGGGAAAGCCATCACCTGCTTAAAGGTTTCCATCCAGGCACCCGGTTTAGGTAAAAGCCGGAGAAGCGAAGGAAAAACAGATAGGATCAGGTAAGGCGTCGCCATCCCGATTCCCAAAGCCGTAAAGACGAGTAGCGAGACACTGGCTGGTTGAGTCAGAGCAAAACCTAAAGCCGATCCCATAAACGGAGCCGTGCAAGGTGTGGCAACAATCGTTGCCAGAACCCCAGTGAAAAAAGACC
>JAESUN010000436.1 GCA_016763045.1 Opitutaceae bacterium
AATTGATTCTTCAAAGAAGCTATTTCTGACTGTGAGCTGCGCAATCCATTAAGTAACGAATCGTTGGCGGCCTTCATTCGATCATACTCATTCTGGTGCGCCACCAATCTCTTGTTCTCACGTGTTAGAACAGCATTCGATTGATCAAAAGCTTTCATCTTCATCTCCATTGAATCCGCGTTTTGACGCAGCATAGCATTTTCTCCTGCGAGCGATTTTAATCGACCGTCCGCAACAGATTTTTCTTTTAAATGTAAAGCGGCCGTCTGTTCCGACCTCGATAAAGATCCTTTCAAATAAATAATTTCCTGCTCAAGCTGCTTCCCTTCTCCATCAAGTCTGCTCCGCTCAGAAAGGGACAGAGACGATGATTGTCGCAATGCATTCACTTCCTCTTTCAACACAGCATTCTCTTTATTCAAACGATCCAACTGCATACTCAGCGTCCCCAGTTTCGTTTCTGCTTTAAGGCTCTGTCCATGCTTTTGAGAAAAACTCTCTTCTATAGATCTCTTCTCTTTCTGCAAAAAATCACGCTCTCTCTCAAGAGCCTGTAACCTTGATTGATACTCGGTTATTTTTTGTTCGTTCGAAACATCATCAGATTGAAGCGCCACTAACAAAGCCGCTGTTTTTGCACTGGAAGCGAGATAACTTTTCTTCTCTTTTTCACTCTTTACCACTTCCTCTTTCAACTGATCAATCTGCCTTAAAAGATCTGATTTTTCTGAAGAAAACTCACCGGAAGCATCCTCCAACAGACTTACTTTCTGCTCTATTGCTGCGAGTTCTTGAGTATGAGATTTTGCCTGATTCTCTTTCTCGGCACTCACTTGCTTTAGCTGTTGTTCATGAGAACTCTTAGTAGTTTCCCAACTTTCGGAATCCGTTTTAAACCCTGCCTGCCTGTTTTCATGTTGAGCGATCATAGCCGATAATTTTTGATTCTCCACCATCAACGCTTCGATCTTCGTGATCATTTCACCAGTAAATTTACGCTCAAGCTCTAGCTTATGCTGTAGGGCTGAAGACTCTGACGAAAAAGACTTTATCTCAGTATCCAATTTTGCGTTCTGACTCTGACTAGCTACCAATAAGAGCTGAACAGCGGCGACTTCTTTCAAACGATTCTCTTCACCTAGGGACTTTAATCGGACGGCTTCGCCTTTCTGATCGGATACCTGAACAACCTGGCCTTCCAAAGCCTTCTTTTCTTGAAGCAATTTTGTATTCAGTGTCTGAAGTGAGGCCATTTCACTCTTCAAGCCATCGATCTGTGTATTCAGATCCTTGTTCGCAGTGCCTCTTTTCTCATGCTCTTTCTCAACATTCGCCAATTGTATCGATCTAGCCCCTAACTGATCAGATGTTTTCTGATGAGCAGTCTCTCTGGCTACTAACGCAATCTTGAGTTCCTCCCGGAATTTCCTCACTTGTGCGAGCTCTTTTTCCAAGGATTTTTTATCTGCCGACACTCGTCGAGCCTCATCTCCAGACATACTCAATTTCTCATTGAGCAATTTGATTTCCGCAGACGCTTCCATCATCTCCTTTTCCAAAAGACTTACCTGTTCCACATCTTGGCTTATGTCTTGAATACTCAAGGGCTGATTTCGCGAATCAGTCTTTAATGAAACAACTGGGACAGCCTCCTTCTTTTCCTCTTCCGCAAAGACAACTCCTGGTCGGTGGAAAACTCCGACAACTTTTACCAGACCAGAAATACCTTTTGCCGGGAAAACCTCAAAACCCTCAACTTCGAGCTTCGCTCCCTGCGACGTCTGCACAACCTTCTCTTTATAGTTTCGGTTTTTGTTATGTGTGTTTTTCCACAGAATCCCTCCCTTGACAATTTCTCCCTCAAATTTTTCTAGAGGTCGGCCTTGGCGAGAAATACTACTATAAATACGACCCAATCGAATCGTATTCTTCCCCTCAAAGTGTTTCGTATCACCAACACGCTGATAAGTCGACTCGATCAGTTGCGCTTCATCTTTCCATACATACTTCCGATTCCCCTTATACGCTCGAAGAAAATTACCATCCAATGCATAGATCTTGTATTCTCCCTCCCATTCACCTGTAAATGCATCCAACGATTTGCGCAAATCTGTCTGCCCTTGTGAACTATTCGCAAAGCATAAAAGTCCTCCCATAAGAAAGAAGAAGGCGAACCGGCGAAATAAAGAATGCATTAATAAGAGGGCTTACAAAAACCTCATTAGAACAAATTCAATCCTAATTTCAACGGAATCCTTTTCGCTCACCCTTTATCCGTCCACACTTTTGCGCATAAGATCCATCAAATGGGCAAACCTCAGTCCTATCTCAGGAGGACATGGATTTGCCATTTTTCCCGCTCTGACCCTCAAGAATTGTTCCCATACAGAAAAAGATTTAGGCAGTGGGACCAGTGTAAACTCAGGATTCTTCACCGTTTTGATCAATAACCGCTTTCCCCATATATCTGTCTCGATAACTCCCTTATCTCCAATCAGAAAGACTCCCGAATCGCATAAAATAGAATCCCCTCCAGCGCTTAGAGAAAACTGAATCCCATTTTTTGAGCAGCCAATCACCGATGACGTTATCTCTACAGGTGTCCCACAGTTATCAAATTGCGCTTTTACCCAAGCCACCTCATCCCCAAGAAGATCCACCACTGTATTAATCATATGTGATCCTGTATCAAAAAGGAATCCTCCACCTGAGATCTCCGGCACTTGTCTCCACGTCCCCGTTTGAGATTCTTTCCATTCTTGATGCACATAAGCCGAGATCAAAGACAATCGACCAATAACTCCCTTTGCGACCAGCTCCTTTGCCTTCTTTATCTCAGGAGACAAACTTCCGGGAAATCCGATCACCACCAGTTTACCTGTCTTGTCCCGTGTCCGGATGACACGTCTTGCCTCCACCGCATTCAAAACCATCGGCTTCTCAACAAACACATCTAACCCTGCTCTCAAAGACTCACAGACATTATCCACATGAAACTTATGTGGTGTGGCAATGAGCACTGAATCAGCACCCGTCTTCGCCTTTATCGCTTCCTTTATCGAATCGAAAAAAGGAGGAGTCTCTCTTCCCTCTGCTACGAAAAGCTCACGGATAGAAACTCGCGAAGCTTCATTGATTTCGACCAATCCTACAACTTTTGTAGTTCTGGGTTTTTTCAAAATATCCCCAAGGTGACACCTAGCGATTCCACCCGTTCCAACGATAATGACTTTGGCAGCATTCATAAAATATGATTTATCAGACACCGTAACTACCGCCACAAACCCGGGAAAACGAGCCTAATCGGATAATTCCATCTTATGTTTTGGATGATTTCATTTTGATGATAATACTCATCCTTACATCAACTGCCTTCCCATCCTTCATCCCCGGATTAAACCTCCATTTTCTCACGGCAATGATTGCTGGTTTCGCAAAAGCTGTGCCCCTACCTTTCAAAACGATAACTGAGTGAAAGTCCACATTTCCTGAGGACATCACCACAAATCTGACAACCACCTCTCCATCAATACCTGCTTTGTCCAAAGCCTCTGGATGTTTGGGTTTCACTTGATAAATAATTTCAGGGTTTTGATCAATTTCACTCAATTCAAAAACCGTATTCAGAGATTCGGCGGCAAAATCGAAAGTAAAACTTCCCCAAGAACCCATTCCACCCGACTCCGTTTCCAAGACAATATCGAGTTGTTTCAATTCCATTGGCGTTTTCGATTTTTGCAACTTAGGAACTTTCTCTGGTTCTCTTTCGTCTTCAGGTGCCGTCGGAGCATCAAGTAAAGGCACTAATGGAGGCGCCATCATGCGACTAGCTCTAATTAATACCGCATCCCTTTGAGCATCGATTTTTGCCATCATCCCCATTAGCGATAAAACGAGGAAAAGAGCTGCTGTTATACTAAATCCAATCACCCACGCACTGCCCATTCTCTTCCAAGAAAGGTTACATTTCTGTTCTGAATTACAATAAATTCCTCTAGTCTCAAATGATCTTTTCGGCATTTTATCGTGAATCTCCATGC
>JAESUN010000437.1 GCA_016763045.1 Opitutaceae bacterium
ACTATTACTTGTACACCGCTGCGCAGGATTGGCTCGGGGGAAATCACTTGTTGAGTAGGTGAGTCGTTGCTTGAACCTCCACAACTGAGCAGCATTATGCTGATAATGGCGGTGGTTAATGTTGATTGTTTGATTGAATACATATTTGAGACTGCTATAGGTGAAGATCTAAAAACGTCTTATGATCTTTAAAGTTAAGACTGGACCGTTGAATAAAATCATCCACATAATCAAGGTCGTATTTATGCGCCGGATTATCCTGTGGCACGTCCGTCAATTGCTTAGGAAATATGCCATAACCCGCTAATATACATAACCAAGAAAAAGGTGGGTAGTAACTTTGTATCTTGGCTTGTTGTATAATTTGGCTGATATCCTCGCCTGTCATCCATCCTTTGACTATGTGCTTAAGTTGATTTGAAATATTAGGATTGGCAGAGTTTTCTCGCCAATAATCGGTATCGTCTCTAGAGCTTAGTCTATAGTGGGCGACGATATAATCGCGTATGCCTTCAAAACGTTGATTAAGCTGTTGGTTAAATTCATCTTGATTGTTATCAGAAAAATGATTTTTTTCATTCACTTCTATAAATCGTTCAATCGTTTCTTGCACAAAATGCAAGGCGGTGGCTTCAAGGGGTTCAATAAATCCCTGAGATAAACCCACTGCTAAGCAGTTACGATGCCAGTGCTTTTCTACGCGGCCTATTTTCATCTTTAGGTGACGGGCTTCAACATCGCTATCCAGTAAGTTAAGCTTTTTCCTCAGTTCAATTTCTGCTTGCTCGGCTGTGCAATGCTCTGCGCTATACACATAACCATTTCCTACCCTGTTGGTAAGCGGAATATCCCACGCCCAACCGTATTTCATTGTGGTCGAGATGGTTTGCGATCTCAGTGGCTGGCTAACAGGCGAGGGGATAGCAACAGCACTATCGTTAAACAAGTTTTCTTTAAAACTCACAAACGGCACCTTAAGTGCTTTTTGTATGAGTACACCATTAAAACCAGAGCAATCTACAAAAATATCAGCGCTAATTTTACTGCCATTATCCAGTTGTAAGTGAGCTATATCACCATTAGTTTGCATGCCTACGTTTACAACTTTTGCTTGAATATGTTGAACACCCAAGGCTTTCGCTTTAGTCGATAAAAACTGACCTAATAAGTGGGCGTCAAAGTGATAACCGTAACCAATAGGAAAAGGAAAGTTGTGTTCTGGAATGGGCGTTTTATGTTGCTCAGCTAATTTTGCAGACAAGTAAAATCTATCGGGATGGCAATCTACGTTAAGCCCATTACGCCGATGAATACTATTGTAGAACAGTGCCGGTGCTGAAAAAGCATCAATTCTAGACGCAAAAGGATGAAAATAGCTTTCAAATCCCTTTCTAGAAGACCAGCCATTGAACCGGATACCATTTTTATAGGTGGCATGACAGGCTGGCATCCATTCACGCTCTGCAATCCCTAATTGATCAAAAAATGATTTTAATTGCGGCGTAGAGCCTTCTCCCACACCAATAGGTCCAATAGCGGGGGACTCCACTAGCGTAATTTTAATACCTGATTTTTGCCATTTAACCGCCATTAAGTTAGCGGTCATCCAACCGGCGGTACCACCACCGAGGATTACGATCTGTTTATTGGCAATTTTGGCTGTATGCATAAATTCGCTAAAAGTGAAGTTGAAATTGACGTTGAACGTTAAATATTAGCTTAAGGCATCTATGCTAGAAAAGGCCTTAAGCTAATATTTACCTATAAAAACAAAGAAGAGCCACTCAGAGCGGCCCTTCCTTAATATTAAGTCAATAATTACAAGTTGTAGTTAACACCGAAGTAAATAGTACGGCCAAAATATTGGATAGTACCAGTACGGTTGGTGTCACCAAAATATGAAATATTCGGTTCATCTGTTAAGTTGTCAACTGATACCACAGCTTGCAAGTTGTCTGAAAAATTATAAGACATTTGCGCTGAGTAAATAGTTTCCTCGTTAAAGTAAGCTGATTGCTCACTACCAATAGCAATTTGTCTGCTTAGGTATGGACCACGATGGCGAACACTCACTCTTGCATTCAGTTTTTCGTCATAATCATAAAAGATCGTTCCACTGAATACTCGATTGGATAAACCTTCAAGTGGTGCATCTTGACCTGTTTCCCCCGGTACGGCTGATGGACGGGTAATTTCACTGTCGGTATAAGACCAGTTAATATTGACACCTAGCCCAGACCATAAATCAGGTAAAAAATCGAATGTTTGTGTATAAGACACTTCTATACCGCGCATATACCCACCTTCAGCATTATTTTCTGCATGGGTGTAGTTACCATCTTCCAACTGAATAGGCACGTCATTATTATCAAACAATGGAGGAATATCGATACCAATTTGACTTAAATCAAAATCTTTTTCAGTTACCTCACCTACAAAGTTGGTAATGTCTTTATTCCATAATGCTACAATAAATGCACCGTCAGTTTCTGTAAAATAATGCTCATAAGAAATGTCGATTTGATTAGCATAAAATGGGCGTAAAAATGGGCTAGTAGAACTGTTGTAGTCTAGAAATAGCGCACCTTCTCTTTCATTAACGCTAATACCACCACTCAATGCCAAACTATTCATATCAGCTCGAGCTAAAACCTTAGCCGCAGCAAAGCGGATCAAATGGTCGTCATCTAAGGCGAAAGTTAAGTTTAATGAAGGCAAGTAATCTGTGTAGGTTATGCCTTCTGTACCAAGCACAAATCCATCATAAACAAGACCATTATCATCAGCCAGAGGGTCGCCATTACCAGGCCCAACATCGATTAAACCGGTACTCATTTGCTCTGTTTCAACTGCACGAAGACCTAAATTACCACGCACAGGGAAATTACCGAGTTCAGTATCGATATTGGCTTGGATATAAGCCGCAGTCACATTTTCTTCAATGATGTTGTTTTGTGTCAACGTCCAAGCATTGTTCCAATCCGTAGTAGGCGTTTGGTCAACATTGGGTATCCAGCTGTTTTGAATCTGGTCAACATCTACTGTTAGATATTGAGGCATATTGCCAAAATCACCACCAAGAGTAGATATGGTTACTTCGTCAGAAGATAACCTGTAAGGCTGAAAACGAGAGACTTCAGTAATGTTGCCTTCTGAATCTTGTCCATAAGTAATGTATTGACCATTTCTTCCAGATTGGTCAGATACACCGTGTACAAATCTACCTCGTTCTAATGAGTATTCACGTTTTGACGAGCGAATACCTGCTTCAATTGAGCTGAAATAGTCATTATCTAATTGATATTGGAAATCAATTCTAATTGCATCAGACGAGTTAGACTCAATACGGGGATATGCTTCAGCTGCCACGACCATCATATGATTGAGATCAGTAAAGTCACGATTAAAACTGACTGTAGGAGCCTTTAAACCATTTAACTGGTATTGCACCACTAAACCATCATCTATTACAGGTGTATCAATACTGGAGTCTTCAAAGTATGCCATACGCAACACTCTGTCTTTACTGTCTTCATCACCTTGAGAATGGGCAA
>JAESUN010000438.1 GCA_016763045.1 Opitutaceae bacterium
ATGTTGACTCCTGAAAGGGCTCTAGTTTCCAGATCCTCGGTCAGGAAGACTTTATCGATGCCAGTTAACTTAATTAAGGGGGGGCTTCGTCGCTCATATTTTTGGATTTTTCTGGTGGTTTCTAAGATTAGTTAACATTAATTCTATCAAACTTTTCCCACTGTGATACATCGGAGAGAATGACCCGGTCACCCGGCTCCAACCCCTCTAGAACTTCTATTACACTGACAGAGCTGCTACCAAATCGAACTTTCGTTCGCATGGCATAGGTGGAAGTCTCCGTTTCAAATTTAAAAAGACTCATTGAACTCCCTTCCCGCCCGAAAGCAGGGCGACCTACATAAATAGTATCCGCAATCCTCTCGAGTTCAATTGTCCCCTCTACCGTCAAGTCAGGACG
Organism: Opitutaceae bacterium; assembly: GCA_016763045.1. Classification (GTDB taxonomy): domain Bacteria; phylum Verrucomicrobiota; class Verrucomicrobiia; order Opitutales; family Opitutaceae; genus NORP342. The sequence continues at coordinate 401 of JAESUN010000438.1, forward strand.
CGCTCCTCGTGGATATTCCGAGATCAATTGTATATCGACCGCGACAGTCCCATTATCAACTGCCGGATCAATGCGGAAAACCAATCCCTCAATGAGCCCATTACGAGTATCGACTGATGCTTTTTGGCCAATCAAGATATCCCTTGCCTGAGTTTCCTGAATCTGAATCACCGCTTTGAGTTTGGTCGGATCCGCCACTTCAGCCAAAACCTCCCCTAATGCGAGCTGTTGACCCACTTCAACCGGTAGACGCTGGAGTATTCCTTCAATGCCTGCTCGAACCGATAGATTTTCGACTTGGCGCAATAAAAGGGCCTTAATCGCTTCAAGTTGTTTAATTTCAACGCGAGACGTATTAAGTTGGGATTCGTGTGCTTTTTCCTCGAAGGCCAAACGTCATTCCTCCAACTCGAAACGTTTTGTAAATTGATCCTCGTTTAACTTGGATAGTTCGAGCGTTACCTCAGCTAACAGACCTTCTTTGAAAAGCTCTTCATTCACTTCAACTTCCTTTTGAGCTATTCTAAATCCAGCTTCAAGCTGAGCCAAACTTGCCTCTAGTTGGAGCAACTGACTTCGTAGGAGTACCTCTTGGCTAGACAATTCAGCCTGCCTCGATTCCAAATTAAGTTGGGCATTTGCAGCATCCTGCTCAAGCTGAGGATTACTCATTCGCAGAATAAGCGTATTTTCTTCAATCGCTGCTCCAGGAAAGATGTATAGCTCTTCCACTACGCCACTACTTAAAGCCGTGATCAAACGATTATTCTCTGGAATTAAGGTTCCAACCCCACGAACCTCTCGCAAAAGAGGTCCTCTCATTACTGTATCAATCCACACCGCACCTTTTTCAACAGAAGGCGTCGCAGGCTTCAACTGACTGAGACCCACAAATAAAAGGATAAACACCACAGAAGAAACTGTGATCATGATGATCCGTTTCTTTTTCTTTTTCTGCGCTAAATCTTTGCGTTCAATATCTACCATAACGTACCCCTTTTCAATAAGCCCTTATTGGTGGCGAAATGTTATCATTGGGTAATTCTCAGATGCCATTCCATCTCTTGTGCAAGCCGCGTTTTTTCCCTTAACACATTTTTAATATCAATTCGACCGTCCCCGTAAAATGCCTCCAAGACTCGGTTTCCTTCTCTAACTGTTTTTGACCATGTTTCGTCAATTTGTAGAATTTAGCTTTGCGGTTTTTTTCAGATGCGCCCCAATAGGATGAAATCCATCCCTGTGCCTCCAAACGGTGTAAACAAGGATAAAGAGATCCCTGTTTCACAAAAAATGTTTTTCCAGAGATTTGCTCGATTCTTTTGAAATCCCCCACCCATTCATTGGTTCATATGATATCGTCTTTAGAATCAAAAGATCCAAGGTCCCCTTTAATAATTCTGTTCCTTCATTCTTCATTTAGTTGTCGGTTTTCGACATAGAAATGTAAAATGTCAACAGAAAAACTTTCTCATGATCAAAGCTGGCTTCAAAAAACCACTGGATGCGAAAGAAATGTATTGATCGATTTTGCTTACAAACTCCGTAAACATTCGGCCGGATTGATCCTCTTTAAACGGAAAAAACTGGGAATACAGGCTAATGCAGCTACCAGAAGGATGGTGAACGCGACAATGGCGTAAGTTGAGATACTATAAGGATCGACCCCGAAGAGCAATGCCCCAAATAAGCGCGCAACCTGGCTGGCGCCAACGAGCCCTATCAACACCCCTACTAACGTCGTCAATAGATGGCCACGCGTGAAATGCACCCAGAGCTGATGCGGCTCCGTGCCCAAGGCCATACGAATACCAAAGTCTCGCGAAGATTGCAGCACTTGCGTAACCGTGAGGCTGTATACACCAATCGCGCATAAGAGCACTGCTGCCACTGCAAAAACAGTCGTGAGATTAGCTGTCATGTGCATAGAGCTGAGCATTAAGTCAATTGTCTTGGCGATAGTAGAGGGAAAATAGAGCGATATGCGTGGGTCGGCACGATGCACAGCATCTCTGAGTGATTGCACATTAGGCAGCCCAGCTCGATCGCGCACAAAGAGATTTAGCACAGGACTCACCCCATAATAATTAGCTATAAAAGGGATAAAAATAAAATCGTTGGTTCTTGCCACGGGCCCATTGGCCTGAAAATCCCTCACGACTCCGCTCACGATGACCGGGATGTCGATTTCTGGCATCCTATTGAAACGCAAATAGAGAATTCGTTGCAATGGACTCTCAGCAGGCCAGATTTTCCGAGCCAGCGATTCATTAATGACTGCGTAAATCGTACCATCATCAGGGCTTTCCCTAGGAAACATTTTCCCCTCAACGAAAGGTACATCTAGGGCATCGAAAAATCCTTCAGTCACCTGCTTAAAGAGAGCTTCACCTATTTCCTCTTGGCCCAAGTTATAGGTCCAGGCTGGATCACCACTGTAGCCTGGCGAAAAATTTGCTAATGCCGCAGCTGCCGTTTCGGGACGTTGCTCTATTTGATCAAGCACCCGGCGAAAAATGGCGAGACGTTCCAAGTTTCCCTGCACTCTTTCTTCTGCTACTTTAATCGCGGCAACGCTTATTTTTCCAACAAACACCTGATCGGCCGGATATCCCCAGTTGTTTTCACCCGCGTTGTAGCTGGAGCACACGAGTAGGCCAGAGCTTACCCCAAGGACAGTGAGCAAAGCTATTTGCCCCGTTAGAAGCAGGCGTCGCCACAGCGTACGTCCAGTTCCTCGGCTGGCGTAAGTATGTTCGCTAATTACCCGATCAGGATCTACCCACAAAAGGTAAACGACAGGAGAAATCACCGTCACAGTTGCAGATACCCCAGCCACCGCAAGCACCATGCCCACATAGTTCCATTTAAAGTGGTAGCTCAGCCAGTAGGGTGCGTTAATGACTTTGATGTTCTCATACAGTAGGGGCCCAGCCACCGGCAGTAGCGTGATGCTCAGCAGCGCAGCACCTATCGCAATCACAACCATCTGAAAGCACACATTGCGGATGGCTGATCCAATGGGGATGCCCAAGGCCAGCGACGTCGCGACTTCTGCCCG
>JAESUN010000439.1 GCA_016763045.1 Opitutaceae bacterium
AAGCACATTATGAATTCGGTCTGCCAGCTTCACTTGCAATGCTCGTTCTTTGATTTCTTCATCCGGGATGATCCGACCTTCGTTCATGTCCACTAGGAACATGCGGCCGGGTCTCAGGCGGCCTTTTTTGATGATGGTATGAGACTCGAGGTCAGGGATTACGCCCACTTCGGATGCCATGATGACGAGATCGTCTTCGGTGACATAATACCGACTGGGGCGAAGTCCATTGCGGTCAAGAACCGCTCCGATCTGATAGCCGTCTGAAAAGGTAATAGAGGCAGGACCATCCCATGGTTCCATCATGCAGGCATGAAACTCATAAAACGCCCGCTTTTCTGCGCTCATTGATTCGTGACGTTCCCATGGTTCCGGGATCATCATCATCATTGCGTGGGTTAGGTTGTATCCGCCCAGGTGGAGGAACTCCAAGACGTTGTCGCAGCGAGCAGAGTCTGAGCCATCTTCGTTAATGACGGGAAAAATCTTTTCGACGTCTTCACCAAATTTCTTGGTTTTACAGAGGGCTTGACGGGCCTTCATAGCGTTCTCGTTACCCATGACGGTATTGATCTCACCATTATGAGCGATAAAGCGATTTGGGTGCGCACGCGGCCAACTAGGGAAAGTGTTGGTCGAGAAACGTGTATGCATCAACGCCAGAGCTGATTCAAAGTCTGGATCGTGGAAATCGAGGAAGTACTCAGTGAGCTGGCAAGGCGTCAGCATCCCTTTGTAGATCATAGTTTTCGCCGAAAGTCCGGTGATGTAGAAGTATTCACTGCCAGGGAAGGTGTTCTTTTTTGTTCCGTGGACGTCGTAGAATTGGACCGGTACTTCGTTTGTGCGCATGGCATAGACCAGGCGTTTGCGGATAACGTAGAGCTTTCGTTCGAAATCGAGACCGGTTGGAACGGAGGCATCCCGTCCAATGAAGACCTGTTTCATCACAGGTTCATAGCGACCGGAAGTCTTTCCGAGGATATCACTTTTGACTGGCACATTACGCCATCCGAGGAATTCCTGACCTTCTTCTCGGATGATGTGTTCAAAGAGCTGCATAGCTGCTTCGCGTTCACCGGAACTGGGTGACATGAAAATAATTCCGGATCCGTAGTCGCCCTCAGCGGGTAACTCGATCCCTTTCTTCTTCATTTCCTTTCGAAGGAATTTGTCAGGGGTTTGAATGAAGATACCAGCGCCATCCCCTGTGTCAGGGTCTGAACCACTTGCTCCACGATGATCCATATTGGAATTCATCATGAGAGTTTTCTCGATAATGTCGTGAGAGCGTTTTCCTTTCAGGTGTGCAATAAAGCCAACTCCACAGGAATCCTTCTCCTGGGACGGTAGCCAAAGACCTTGTTGTTCGGGCCAACCTAGTGGTGTCTTTTGTTTTTTAGGCATAGAGTCTGTAAAATTTGATAGTTTAAACGCGTGCGGGAGGGATGTTTCGCAAGAAAACATCCTGTAATCAGATTTCAGGAAATCCCCGGCTTCTTTAGAACTAGCAAGAAAAGCATCAAAAAGAGTACTTTTCAATATTTAATTTCGCGGCAAATCGCTAAAAAGCGGTGCGGAAAAGTGTTTTTCGAGGTAAAAAGTGTTTTTCCAGAAGGATTTACGGAATATGAATAAAGTTGTGGATTCTGTAGCTTCGAAGAGGATTTTTAAGCAGGTCCTTCGACGATTAAACGAATCGAATCTAGGCGGATTCTGGCATTTTCGATCGCTTCGCAGTTTTCCAGGAGTTGTTCCTTGGCCAGGTCGATTTCCTCATCTCGCACGTGATCGTTGATCTTTTGGAGGTCGATAAGACGTTGTATGTCCATTCCGAGGGTTTCTTTGGCTTTGGACAATGCAGCGTTTTTCAAGGTCTGGGCTTTTGCGTTAGCTGACGTGTTGGCCTCGTCAACCATCCGTTTCAATAGATCTGTGTTGAATCCGGGTTTTTCGAGGAAACGATAGATGTTTCCGTCTTTCATAGAGTGAGCGTTGTTTTTGGGGCTTCGACTGTCTGTTAAATCATTGCCGAGGATATCTACCAGGATTCGAAGAGGGACAGGCGAGAGGAACTGATCCACATGCCATCGGGAGTGTGCCATGGTCTCCAGCATGAAAATGGCTTCCAATACGATGTTGGGTTCATCCGATTTCACCTGACAGAAGGAAGCAGTCCCTGTTGGAGAATTGATCAAGAGGTCGAGAGAATCGGAGAGGAGAGGATGATCCGGAGAAACGAAGAGAATGTCTTCGCGGGTAATGGCTCTTTGACGCTCGAAAGTCACCAGAGCACCTTCGTGAGGAAGGGAGGGGAAGCCTTCGATATAGGCATGGCTCGGATCGAGAAAGACATCGCCTTCTTCGTGCTCCACGATTTTTACCCCGAAGTGCTCCATGAGTTCGTAGATGAAGTTTTTGAGGAAGGGATCTGCATCCATTTCTCGAACTTGGTTGATCACTTGTTCGGCTACGCCGCTATCAAAGGAATTGAGCTCTAGTAGGCGATCACGACCATTTTTAAGTTTGTGGGAGAGTTCTTGGCGAAAGCGACTGGTCTCCTTGATTAAGGCGTCACGTTTTTGACATCCATTTACACTGTTGGGCTCGAGAGCGAGTGAGAGCAGGCGATCGTTAAATTTTGCTTGGTATTCATTGCCGCTGTGAGTGGACGCTTCAAAAGCGTTCAGCCCTCGATGGTACCATTCGAGAATAAACTCCTGACAGGATCCCTTTACGTATGGAACATGGATCTGGATGGTTTCGGTCTGACCAATGCGATCCAGGCGGCCTATCCGTTGTTCCAGTAGGCCGGGATTTAAAGGCAGATCCATGAAAACGAGATGGTGTGCAAATTGAAAGTTGCGGCCTTCGCTCCCAATTTCCGAGCAAATGAGTAATTGGGCTCCGTCTTGTTCGGAAAACCAGGCGGCATTACGATCTCTACGCACAAGTGGAAGTCCTTCGTGAAATAAGCCTATTTTGACTTGGATTTTTTCGAGCAAGGCAGCTTCCAGCGCCAGTGTTTTGCGCTGTGTTTTACAGATTAAAAGGATCTTTTCGTTTTTGTGACTTCGCAGAAAGGAGGCCAGCCAGTCGACTCGGGGATCTGCAGAGAAAGTATATCGAATATCGGATTCGTTTTCGGTAGCTTCGGCTTCCAGTTCTTTTCGCATCCGATCTTGCAAGGTTTGGTCGCCTTCAGGGAGTGGAACGGGGCAAAGTTTTCGTTTGGGAAATCCGCTCATATTTGCCCGCGTATTGCGGAAAATGACGCGGCCGGTGCCATGTTCGTCCAGGAGAGCTTTTAATAAAGCTTCTCTGGCTCCCTTTTTTTGTTGGGTGAGTGCAGTGAGATGCCTCTCCAGTCCATTGGGGTCTTTGTTAAAAATTCTTTTCAGAGCATTGAGGTCGTCCGAGCTTAGAGCTTCCTCTTCGATGATTCTACCCGCAACTGCTGCTACCAGGTTATACTCTTCGGATTCCTTTAAAAAGGAATCGTAGTCATTATAACGACTGGGGTCGAGGAGACGTAGGCGGGCGAAGTGGCCTTCTAACCCGAGTTGGGTAGGGGTGGCAGTTAACAGGAGTAGGCCTGGCGTGCTCTGAGCCAATTGTTCGACTGTGTCATACTCGGAGCTGGTACTTGCGGGAGTCCACTCAAGGTGATGCGCTTCATCAACGATGAGGATATCCCAACCTGCTTCGATCGCTTGGGCTCGGCGGATCTCATTGTCGGCTAAGAAGGAAACACTGCAGAGCACCAATTGTTCATCGAGGAAGGGGTTCCCCTCGGGGGTGCTTCGTTCGGATGCGATACACCGGCTTTCATCAAAAATGCTGAACCAGAGATTGAATCTGCGGAGTAGTTCGACGAACCACTGATGAACCAGAGACTCTGGAACGAGGATGAGGGAACGACTCGCTTTGCCGACGGCAAGCAGTCGCTGTAAAATGAGACAGGCTTCAATCGTCTTTCCGAGACCAACTTCATCCGCCAATAAGACTCGGGGTATCTGGCGGGAAGAGACTTCTTTTAAGATGTAAAACTGGTGAGGGATGAGATCAATGCGTCCACCCAGAAAGCCTCGGACATCGGATTGCTTGAAAGTCGCCTGTGCCTGGAGAGATTTGTACCGAAGGTCAAAGACCTCACTGGGGTCTACTTGTCCTTTCAATAATCGTTCCTGAGCGGAGTTAATGCTGAGTCGGCTCGAAATAGCATCCTCTCTGACGTCTTTCCCTTGGCCTGTGTAGACTAATAATCCGCTTTGTTCTGCAATGGATACGATAACGAGGGTGTCTCCGCTTTCGGTTTTGATCGTTTCCCCGATATTAAATTGAACTCTTTGGAGGACGGAGGCATTGGCCGCATAGATACGTTTTTCTCCTGTGGCAGGAAAATCAATGCCGAGTCGGCTTGTTTCGATACTCGTAAGGATTCCTAAACCCAGTTCGGGCTCAGGTAAACTGATGCAACGTTGTCCTTTGGTATGGAGAGACATTCGGTCTATTTGCCATAGAAGTAGGGGTAATCAAAAGCTTTTTTGAAAGGAATGAAAGAAAAGCAGACATTGTTCTACGATACCTGATCCCGTAGGAGTGATGATCCCTTTTGATGAAGCAGGTGCTTTTTCCTGTTCGCCAGGGACTTTTACGAGCTTGTCTACTGTTCTATCAGAAGGCTGATGACTTCATAGGGGGCGAAGCTTATGGTCTGCCCGTTGATGGACCCGGAGTCGTTTATGGGACGATCGAGCATGTCGATTTTTGTCAGAGTGCAGTTTTCAGCGAGTTTTAGTTTTGCCTGGCCTCGTTTTCCCAGAGTTTCATGAAGTCTGAGAATGAAGGATTTCTCGCCAACGGGTTTGGCCCATGAGGGGATGAGAGAATCACCTTCTTCGATGCCTTTAAAGAGAGATGAGAGAGGAGCACCTTGGTAAACGAGAGGGTGGCAAAAGAGGGTGTCTGCCAGAGCTGCTGGTTGTTCGTCCCTCTTAAGGCTTGAGTGATAAGCACCGACGGCAATACGAATGTGATGTTTGCCGATATCAGCATACTGTGGATCCGATTTTCCGATGTCAT
>JAESUN010000440.1 GCA_016763045.1 Opitutaceae bacterium
GGACAACATTTTCCGCTTCAGCCAAGCTGGCTCCGAGGTGAGCGCGCTGCTCGGCCGCACGCCCTCCGCGGTGGGCTACCAACCCACGCTGGCCGCCGAGATGGGTGATTTGCAGGAACGCATCACATCCACGAAGAAGGGTTCGATCACTTCTTTCCAGGCAGTTTACGTTCCCGCAGATGACCTTACGGATCCGGCCCCTGCAAATACGTTTGCCCATCTCGATTCCACCATCGTATTGGAACGCTCGATTGCAGAGCTCGGTATTTATCCAGCTGTGGATCCACTCGCTTCTTCTTCCAAGGCGCTTGAGCCTGCGCTCGTAGGAGAAGATCACTACAACGTCGCTCGCGGTGTTCAACGTGTTCTTCAGCGCTATAAAGATCTACAGGATATTATTGCGATTCTTGGTCTGGACGAACTTTCACCTGAAGATAAACAAGCCGTTTATCGCGCTCGAAAGATCCAGAAGTTCCTTTCTCAACCTTTCACCGTTGCGGAAATCTTCACTGGATTCCCCGGAAAAATTGTTTCCGTTAGCGATACGATTAAAGGCTTTAAGATGATTCTTGATGGTGAACTCGATGATGTCCCTGAAAATGACTTCTATATGAAGGGCAGTATCGACGAAGTCATCGCAGCTTCCTCTTCTAAATAAAAGGGTAACATAAAGAACTGAGATATGTCTCTTCACCTTGAAATCGTAACCCCGGAAGATCGTGTTTATGACAGCGCGATTGATTCCGTTGTGATTCCTGCCGCAACCGGAGAAATGGGAATTCTCCCCGGACATATTCCTGTGGTGGCTCAGCTAGAAGCGGGTGAACTACAAGTTTCGAACAACGGGAAAACAGAATCACTTATTGTCGGTCGTGGTTTTGCCCGCGTTGAAGGAGATGTTGTCTCCATCTTAGCAGAATCTGCTATCCACGAAGAACACATCGACGAGAAAGCCGTCGAAGAAGCAGTCGCCCGCGCAGAAAAAGCGTTAGCTGAAGCACCTTCGGATCACGGCGAAGTCGAAAGACTTGAAGGTATCCTACGCTTTGCAACAGCTCAATTGACGATAAGGCGACGGAAACGTTAGAACGTTACTTCAGTTTATTTTTTCAAGAGCGATGTTCGGAAACATCGCTCTTTTGCTTTTTGAGCAGGAAGCATGGTCGTTGTCGTCTTTTTTCACTGCTTGCCACGAAATTGATCTTTTGCCAGACTTCATTCGAATACTAAAAGGATCTCTCTCCATTGATGGATCCCTCAACGTCTGCCCATATTGTTATGATCACACGACAAATCGGTAAAATACTTCGAGGAAAAGCCACTCCTTTTCAGCTTATTTCGGCCAGTATCCTAGCCGGGATGATTGGATTTATCCCGGATTTAACAACCGCCCCTGGCCTTTTTCTCTTTTGGCTCTTTCTCCTGGTTATTCTAAATGCGAATCTCTTGATCGCTGCCGTGGTGGGGTCTCTGGCCAAGCTTCTCTCACTCCTTTTGATGCCTGTATCCTTCTCCGTGGGACAACTCTTGCTCGATGGACCGACCGAAAGCCTCTTTAAAACACTTGTCAATGCACCGGTCATTGCCTTCTTCGGCCTCGATTATTACGCTGTAACGGGTGGCCAAGTCATCGCCCTTATTTTAGGTGTTATTATCGGATTTATTTTGATCCGACTAGTCACAGTCTTTAGACAAAAAATGGCCGAAAGGGAGAAAGACCCTGATAAAGTACACCACTGGACAAAACATCGCTGGTTTAAAATCGCACTCTTCTTCTTTGTCGGTGGAAATAAAGGGGAAAAAACATACGACGAACTTTTGGCAAAACGTGTAGGTAATCCCATTCGTTTACTTGGGCTCGTCTTGGTTGTCGTCACGATTTGTTTTCTCAGCATCACCGCTTTGTTTTTCCAGGGACCTCTCGTGACCTCCGCTATCCGATCCGGGTTGGAAGAAGCTAACGGAGCAACAGTTGACCTTGGATCCGCTGATCTGAATCTAAAGAAAGGTCGCCTGGTTCTAACTGATCTCGCTCTGGCGGATCCAAATGCTCTAGAAACAGATCTTTTTCGAACTGCGCTTATTGAAGCAGATATCAGTACCGCCAATCTCCTCAGGAAACGAATGGTCCTAGATCAACTCACTATACACAATGCATCTAACGGAGAATCTCGAAAAATTCCGGGGCAATTAACCCGACCACTACCCAAAGACCAAAAGTCCGACTCCGAAAACGGAGAAGAATCAATCGACGATATACTGGAAAACGCAAAGGTATGGAAAGAGCGTCTTTCCCAATTACGCCACTGGCTGGAGACTCTTTCACAGTCTGATGAAGAGGATAAATCCGACGGTTCATCCGGACCCAGCTATCAGGAACAACTTGAGGAACGGATTCGCCTGCTCGGATACGCAAAAGTGCGCGCCAAACATCTTATCACAAAGACACCCACTGCTTTGATTAAAAGCCTCACAGCTGCAGGTATTACTAGCACTCGTTTAGAAGGTGAAACCTTCACCCTTGATGGAAAAAATATTTCCACTCATCCACGTCTCAATTCAGAAGCACCTGAAATCTCCATTCTGTCCGACTCTGGTATTCTAGCAGCTAGTTTACGTTTTGGGTTCAGTCCACAACAGTCCGATAACCACATCCAGCTCACCTATAAAAACCAGTCGCTAGATGCTCTGGCACAACAATTGAAAAAGGATGGAAAAAGCTTACCCTTCAAGGGAGGAACCGTGGATATTTTCATCGATGGGACTCTGAGTAGCACCGACTCCAATCTTCCTGTCACATTGACTCTGCACAATACCACTTTTTCTCTTGGAGGTCGTGACACTAAAATTGCCGAACTCGCGATCCCTGTCACCATTCATGGCCCGATCGATAACCCCTCTATCAAAGTCGATTCCAGTCAGTTCAAAAACCTTTTCCTCTCGGCCGGGAAAGCAGAACTAAGCAATCGATTGAGCGACGAATTGCAAAAGCAACTAGGTGGAGAAAGTAAAGAAGGCCAAGACGGAAAAGATGCTGTTAGCAATCTTCTTGGAGGGTTCCTGAAGAAAAAAGCCCCTGAAGAACCTAAGAAAGAATAACCTCTCGAGAGAAATTAATCCTCCCCATCGGAAACTGCTCGACCTCCGGGCAGGTTTGCGCATGGATCTTTCCTTCAAGCTTATCATTGGGCCCTTAGCTCAGTTGGTTAGAGCAGGGGACTCATAATCCCTTGGTCCTCGGTTCAAGTCCGAGAGGGCCCACCATTTTTAAGCATGAAAAAGGGGAGAATTGAGGGGCTCGCATTGGGATTGATCCTCGCTTCAAGCCCGAGCCAAATCCTCAATATTCTTTTTCCTTTATGATTTACCCAATTTAAGGGTTTACCCTCTAGCAGAAGCTCTTTCATATTTCCGCATATGGAATCACGACCAGGCAATTTCGAACTCGAAGGGAAAGTTAAACTTATTGAAGATCTCCGCACTTTTGACAGCGGCTTTACCAAGAGAGAATTTGTTATCACGACGGATGAACGTTTTCCACAAGACATCAAATTTGAAGTTATCAAAGATAAGTGCGCTCTTTTAGATGACCTTAAGCCCGGAGATACCACAAAAGTGAGTTTCAATATTCGAGGTAACGAGTTTAAAGAACGTTATTACGTGAATCTTCAGGCTTGGAAACTGGAGAAAAAAGAGGGTGCGTCGAATTCGGAAGAAGGCTTCGGAGAAGCACCTCCTCAAGTCGTTGAAGACGGGAATCTCGATGATATGGAAGACGCCCCTTTTTAAGGAGCGTCCTTCAGCAATTCATCTATTCTTTATTTTGCCCGAGCTTCACTAGCTCGAGAGCACAGAGATACAATCCTCTGGGGACATGAAAACATCCCTTCCATTTCCCTCCTTTAAGGGAAAGAAGAGGCGTTCCTTGGCGGTTTAAATACCCAAGCCATTCTCCATTCTCAGGATCTGGAAATCTTGCCCAAGTGTACTCATGTACCTTGGTGAACCATTTCTGACACTCTTCATTTCCTGTCAGACGATAAGCCTTAAGTAGGGCAACCAACGCTTCCAAATGTACCCACCATAACTTTTGGTCCCATTCCAGCTGCTGGGGTGGAGATCCCTTTATATCCTTAAAATAGTAGATCCCGCCAAATTCCTTGTCCCAACCAAACTCGAGAAGGTTTAGAATAACCGTCACACACCGCTGGATAAGCTTCTCGTTCCCTTGGCGCTCCGCTATATCCAAGAGAAACCACATTGCCTCAATTCCATGGCCAGGCATCACCACACGCCCTTCAAACGAATCAACAAAAGAGCCATCTGGCGCAACATTCTCTCTCAAAAGCCCCGTCTCAGAGTCATAGTTTAGCTCAAAAATTTCTCTGACACAATTATCCAGAGACATTTGCAGTGTCTTTTCATCCAACATCCATTCCAGCTCTAGAGTCAAATTTGCCAAAATCATCGGAAGAGCCATCCCCACCATAGGACGTGTTCCCGCAATGACCTTATTGTATTTCCCCTTGGGGTTTTCTTTCCTCCTCAGGACATTTTCGTAGGCCTCCAAAGCAATCTTCTTGGCTTCTTCATCTCCCGAAGCAAGAGCGTATTGGCTGAACCCCATTGCAGCAAAACAATCCGAGAAAATATTGTAGGGCTGTATCAGTGGTGCGCCTTCTCTGGTTAACGAGAAATACCAGTCTCCATTGTCATCTCTCCCATATTGGCGCAAAAAGTTCATTCCGCCTGCCGCAATATCGAGCCAGCGATCCTTTTTTTCCAGATTTAGAAAAAAAGTGGAGAACATCCAAACTTGTCGTGCCTGCAACCAAATGAATTTATCCGTATCATAAACACTTCCTTTTTGGTCCAGACACGTAAAATACCCTCCTTTTTCATCATCAATGGAGTATTTCTCCCAAAAAGGGATAACATCCTCCAACAGGGCTGTTCTATATTGATTCTCTAGCTGATCAAATTTCATAAGACCTTATAAAATGATAGGGATAATTGTTACCAAGGATAGAAATCCGCCAGGTAGCCTTCTGGAAATTCCTCCTGATCGATTGGTAATTCTAAAAATCCGTCCGTTTCGACCAATGAGGCAAAATCACCCGATGTATTAAACTGGACTGGATTCACCCATAACCCGTTTTCTTCCGTCTTCAGGTTCTTCCCAGGTAAAAAATAGGTGAGCGGTGGCTTAAACGTAACAGCTTGTGTAAGTGCTGCTTTTCTCTTTTGAGCTGCCGGGGCACCCGATAGTTTCGCTAACGCCGGTAAGACATAACGATACAAACAAACGTAGGAAGAGACCGGATTTCCCGGTAGGGCAAAAACGGGAACCGTTATTTTTTCACCCATTTGGAAAAAATCACCATCCCTCTCATAGGTCCCATACCACATCGGCTTACCCGGACGTTGGCTAACCCCATGA
>JAESUN010000048.1 GCA_016763045.1 Opitutaceae bacterium
AAATGTTTCAAGAATAGCTTTATCACTCATAATTTTTCAGGGGCTCGATCTTTCATCACTTTGCTTTTTCAGTAAATCGCTGTTCCCGGATGACGGTGATCTTAATAGATCCTGGGTACTGGAGCTCCTCTTCGATTCGGTTACGAATTTTACGCGAAAGCTCCCTGGCTTCATCATCTGTGACTTGAGCGGGATGCACGACTACACGCACTTCTCTACCGGCCTGGATGGCATAGGCATCTAAAACACCCTCAAAAGAAGTTGCCAGTTGTTCCAACTGTCCTAATCGCTCCACATAAGTCGTCATCGGTTCTGCCCTGGCTCCAGGACGAACCGCCGAAATGGTATCGGCCAAAATCACCAGGCCGGCATAAACGGATTCGGGCTTAACCTCTTCATGATGCGCTGCAATCGCATTCACAACGATCGCATCCTCTCCTCTTTGCCTGACAAATTCGGCTCCAATTAAAGCATGAGTTCCTTCATATTCCCCATCCATAGATTTCCCTATATCATGTAATAGACCCGCTCTTTTTGCGATACTGGGATCCAGACCAACCTCAGAGGCAAGTATCGAACAAAGAGTCGCCACTTCGATCGAGTGGTCGAGCATGTTCTGAGTATAGGAAAACCGATACTGAAGCTGGCCGATCAATTCGATAATCTCAGGAGCCATCGTCGAAATCTTTAGTTTCTCGATAGCTTCCTCACCTGCCTTTATCACGATAGAGTCGATTTCCTCCTTCGCCTCTTTGACAAAATCTTCAATCGTTGCCGGATGAATGCGTCCATCTTCTATCAATCGTTCGAGAGCCGCTTTTGCCACAGCCCGACGGACAGGATCAAATGACGAAATTAGAACTACCTGGGGAGATTCATCGATCAAAAGCGTCGTTCCAGTCGCAGCCTCAAAACACTTTATATTACGACCTTCTCTTCCGATAATTCGCCCTTTCATGTCCTCGTTTGGCAATTGAAGAATACTCGACGTCAGATCATGCCCCGCCCGGGTGGATAACCGTTGCATAGAAGAAACCAGCAATCGCCTCGCTTCTTCTGCGATATCTCTATCCGAACGATCCAGCAACTCCTTCCTCAACTTCCGATGCTCCTCTCGGCATTCCTGCTGAACATTTTCGTATAAATTCTTTTTAATCTCCTCCACATCCATCGACGCCAAATTTGCCATCGTCTGTCGAATATCACGCGACATCTTCCGAACCGCCTCCCTTCCCTGGGTCACCGCAGCTGATTGTCGATTCAACGTCTCCTCTCGAAGATTCAGTTCATGATCCAATGCCCCAATTGATTCTTCATGTGAGCGAATTTCCCAGAGCTTTGCTTCTATCTCTAGTTCTGTGCGGTTTTTCTCTCGCTCAAACTTCGCTTCCTTTTGCATTACCGCAATCCCAGTCTTGTTTAAGGCTTCCTGCCGAAGGACCTCGGCCTCTCGTCTCGCTAACTTCAAGATAGAAGAAGACTCTTCTTTCACCCTCTTCCATTCTTTCCGTTTACTCCAATACACCAGAACTTGGCCTACGCCAAATCCTAGAACTAAAGCGACTACCCAAGATAAAAAAAACGAACTGACGAGCGAGATGAACAAAAAGGAAATGAAATTGAGCCCCCAACAAGAGGAGGTCAACGCAGATATTCGCTTTAAAAGAACAACCTTTTCCTCTGTAACCCTTTATTTTGGAGCTCTGAAAACGGATGCTTCCGTACTTTATGAATTATTAGTATTTTCAACAAAGGATTCTATAGCTTTGTTAAAAAAGATCTGTATGGTTTTTCTCCGTGCAACGACGTCCCCAACCAGCACCCCTCTCCCGCTTTCTTCAGGTTGTATCGAAAAGTCGATTCGATCTGATCACACCTTCTGTTATCCTTTTTCTGGGGATTATCGGAATTTTCTTCATCTACAGCGCTCAACTCTACTCCGGAGAGACTCTATACAAAAAGCAGATTGTCTGGCTAATCCTCGGGGTGGTGGCCTACGTCATTCTGGCCAGAATTGACTATAAATACTTCCTCATATATTCGCACTGGATCTATCTTCTGGCACTTATTGCCCTGCTTCTTATCTGGAGCCCACTGGGCCTTACCAGAGGTGGTTCAAGCCGCTGGCTAAATTTTGGTGTCTTTCTCTTTCAACCTGTCGAAGCCGCTAAGTTTGGTGTATTAATAATGTCCGCGAGTATTTTGGCACGATCTGAGATAGGTTCGATCAAAGAATCTCTTATGGTCTTGGGCAAAATGGCACTTGCCGTTTCGATCCCAATGCTGTTGATCTTGCTCCAGCCTGATCTCGGATCAGCTCTCGTTCTCCCCCCAATGGTTTTCTCTCTGTTGTTTGTCTCCAATCTCGCCACGCGATTTTTCATAGCTTCGATTGCAATTGTTTTGCTACTCGTAGGAATCGTTGCTGTCGACGTGTACCGCTACAATCGCTTTTTAGAAGAAAACAACCTCTCCCCCATGAATCATGGGCGAAGGTATGAAAAAATTTCTCTGTTGCCCTTACGTGATTATCAACGCAATCGAATCCTTTCCTTTGTCGCCCCGGATAAAATTGATCCAAATGGGATCGGCTGGAACCTCAGACAATCCCTCATCTCTGTGGGATCTGGAGGACTCACCGGGAAAGGATGGACTGAGGGCACTCAGGCAAAACTTGGCTACCTTCCTCGTGGAGTAGCTCATAATGACTTTATTTTTCCCGTTCTCGCGGAAGAAAAAGGTTTCATAGGAAGTGTTACAGTATTGGCCCTATTTGGGTTGATACTGGGAAATGGGATTCGAATCGCCGGCATGGCCCGGGATCGATTCGGAACCCTACTAGCACTAGGCGTCACGACCATTTTCGCCATTCATGTTTTCGTTAATATAGCGATGACCATTGGGTTAATTCCCATTACCGGGTTACCGCTTCCTTTCTTAAGTTATAGTGGCTCTTTTTTTCTCAGCTGCTGCATATTTCAAGGATTAGTTCAAAGTGTCTATAGATTCAGAAGAGATTTTTGAACCGATCCTATCGGTCGTCGCCAATTACTCACATAGGGTAGTTTGGTCATGGCCTCTTTGCGCAACTGTTAAGGCGGGCCTACAAAAAACACCGGGATACACACCGCAATGACTGCAAACAATCAATCAAACAATAAAAACAACAATTCCACATCATACGATGAAGAGCTAAAGGCCCCGCCCAAAGAAGGGCCGGTCAAACCTGTTAATACACATGGGCTCCGCAAAGAGGCAAAAGATAGAGCGAAGAAACGCCCACTCGTCGCCAAAATCATCGACTCTCTTCGAAAGGAAAAAAAGCCCTTTCGTGAGCTGATCATCAACGCTGAACCTCTCGAAAAAAGAGTCGCATTGTTGGTAGATGGAATCCTCGAAAAATTCGATACTGAGCGTAGTTCGAATCAAAACCGCCTCGTTGGAGGCATCTTCAAAGGCCGCATCAAAAACCTCGATCCAGGCCTTAAAGCAGCCTTCGTAGATATAGGATTGCCCAAAAATGCTTTTCTTCATTACTGGGATATTCTTCCCGCAGCAGCCGACTCATCCGTCGAAGTTGTTCGAGTCAATCGCTCTTCCAAGAAAAAGAAAGGCGAAAAACTCACCATCAAAGATATCCCATCCCGCTACCCAGTGGGAACAGAGATCGTTCTTCAAGTAACCAAAGGACCCATCGGGACCAAAGGGCCACGAACAACCACAAACCTCTCTCTTCCTGGACGGTTCCTCGTCCTGATGCCCTACTCCGACCAATGTGGGATTTCACGGAAAATCGAGGAAAACAAAGAACGTTCTCGCTTAAAAAAGATTATCCAATCCCTCACTATCCCTGAAGGAATGAGCATCATCATCCGTACTGCGGGCGAAGGGAAAAAAGCACGCTACTTTGTCCGAGATCTCCATATCCTTCTCAAAAAGTGGGATGATATCTCAGCCAAAATGGAAAGTTCGCGCGCTCCGCAAATTCTCCATGAAGAACCGGATCTAGTAGAACGAACCGTTCGTGATTTTCTCACGGAAGAAGTCGACAGAGTCATGGTCGACAACAAACCAAACTTTGACCGTGCTCTCGAACTCGTTTCTCAAATATCCAGCCGTTCAAGATCCAAGATCGCGCTCTACGAAGACAGTATCCCTATCTTTGAGCGCTACAATATTGAGCGACAAATTGAACAGACATTCCAACGCCAGGTCCCACTTCCTTCAGGAGGCCAAATCGTCATCGACGAAACGGAAGCTCTGATCGCCATCGATATCAATACAGGTTCCCACAAGAGTAGAGCAGGTGATGAGAAAGACACCATCTTTCAAGTGAACTGCGAAGCGGTGAAAGAAGTCGCACGACAGATCCAACTCCGCAACATCGGCGGATTAATCATTATCGATTTTATCGA
>JAESUN010000441.1 GCA_016763045.1 Opitutaceae bacterium
CAATTATTGGCAGTAATGTTATATTAAAATCAGATTTAGAATCTCAAATAGTTTCTTTAAGAGCACAGGGAGTGTTAATTGATGTAAATGCAAGATGTGAATTATTGGAAGAATTGTTATTTCAAAAATTATTGTTGCATCAGGCTGGAATTGACAGTATAACTGTTTCGGATGCAGAAGTGGAATCTGAAATAGATAGAAGAATGAATTATTTTATTGCTCAAATTGGTTCTGAAAAAAAATTGGAGCAGTATTATAAAAAATCCATTTTAGAGATTAAAGAAGAATTTAGAGTTATTGTAAAAGAACAAATGACAAGCCAGCGAATGCAAGGGCAAGTTACTGCAGGTGTTGAGGTTACTCCTAAAGAAGTGAAAACTTATTTTAATACATTAAATGCAGATAGTATTCCTTTAATTGAATCTGAAGTTGAATATGCTCAAATATTGATTACAGCAAAAACTAACGATGAAGCAAAGAAAGCTGCAAAAGATAAAATTAATGTTTTTAGAGAACGAATTATTAATGGAGAAGATTTTGCAACTATTGCAATTTTATATTCAGAGGATGAAGGCTCTGCTAAGAACGGAGGAGATATTGGTTTTATGGGAAGAGCTGAGTTGGTTCCTGAATTTTCTGTTGTGGCATTTAAGCTTAAAAATAAAGCTGTTTCAGGAATAATTGAAACCAAATTTGGTTATCATATTATGCAATTAATAGAAAGAAGAGGGCAGAAAGTTAGTGTTAGGCACATTTTGGTTAAAGCTAAAATTGGAGAAGAGGAAATACAAAAATCTAAAGCATTAGCAGACAGCGTATATAATGTACTACAAACCGATACATTTACATTTGAGCAACTAGCTGAAAAATATTCTGATGATGAAAAAACGAAGAAGAGTAGAGGATTAGTTGTAAATCCTCAAACAGGAACATCTACTTTTAATATTGATCAGGTTAACCCTCAAGTCTTTTACACAATAGATAAAATGGATGTAGGAGAAGTGTACACGCCTGTTCCTGCACAATTGCAAGATGGTAATAAAGGGTATAGAATTATAAAATTAATTACTAAAACAAAACCACATAAAGCTTCATTTGATACTGATTATGCGAAAATACAGAATGCAGCATTGGCCAGTAAGCAAAGTGAGGCAACAAGTACATGGATTAAAGGAAAGATAAATCAGACCTACATCAAAATTGATGATGGGTATAAAGACTGTAAGCTTCAGAACAATTGGGTAAGTAATCCAAATTAAGTAATTTGGTTAGCTAGAAATAAGATATGTCAGAGAATAATCAATATAAATCGGAAGTTGAAGCAGTAGATGCTTTTGTTGTTAGATACAAAGAGTTAACGAATGAAATTAGCAAAGTAATTGTTGGGCAAGATGAAGTAATTAAAAAGGTACTTATTTCAGTTTTTAGTAGAGGACACTGTTTGTTAGTTGGTGTTCCTGGGCTTGCTAAAACTCTTTTGGTTAGTACAATTTCAGATTCTTTAGGGCTTTTATTTAATAGAATTCAATTTACACCAGATTTAATGCCTTCTGATATTATTGGTTCAGAAATCTTAGATGAAAGTAAAAATTTCAAATTTGTTAAAGGCCCATTATTTGCTAATATTATATTAGCTGATGAAATTAATAGAACGCCACCTAAAACTCAATCAGCATTGCTAGAAGCAATGCAAGAACGCACTGTGACAGCAGCTGGTCATCAATATAAATTGGACGAACCATTTTTTGTGTTGGCTACTCAAAATCCAATAGAGCAGGAGGGAACATATCCTTTACCAGAAGCTCAGTTAGATCGTTTTATGTTCAATGTTTGGGTTGATTATCCAAGTTATGAAGAAGAGTTATCGATTGTAAAAAATACTACAATTGATAAGGAAGTTCAGCTAAACAAAGTAATGAGTGCAGAAGAGATTATTTATTTTCAGAAATTGATAAGGCAGTTGCCTGTGGCTGATAATGTGCTGGAGTATGCTGTTAAACTAGCAGCGAGTACAAGAGCAGGAAATGAATTAGCATCTGACGTTGTAAATAGTTATCTAAGTTGGGGAGCAGGCCCAAGAGCTTCTCAATATTTAATTATAGGAGCAAAGTGTCATGCTGCAATAAATGGGAAGTACTCTCCTGACATTGAAGATGTAAAAGCTGTTGCAGAACCGATATTACGACATAGAATAGTTCGAAACTATAAAGCTGAAGCTGACGGGTATTCTATTGAGAAAATTATAGACGGATTACTCTAGTAAAAAATTAAGTATAAAAAAAGCCTCACATTAAATAAATGTGAGGCTTTTTTATTTTGTAAATAAAAATATCTTAAACTACTTTTACGTTTACCGCGTTTAATCCTTTTCTACCTTCTTGTAATTCGAATTCAACATTATCGCCTTCATTGATTTCATCAATTAAACCACTAACATGTACGAAATACTCTGTTTTGTCTTCTTCATCAATAACAAATCCAAATCCTTTAGATCCGTTGAAGAATTTTACTGTTCCTTTTTTCATTGTAATAAATTAATTTTTAAAGCCCAAATATAGTAAATTCATTTAATATGATATCCTGACTATCAAATTAACGTTGTACAGCTATAGATATTATTACTTAGCAATAATCTTAAATTCTGTTCTTCTATTTTCTTGATGCGCAGCCTCTTTCTCTTCTTTAAATTTAAGTTTAGCTATTTCAGCATCTGATTTAATTAGTTTAGTTTCTCCATATCCTTTAGAAACTAATCGTCCGGCAGCAATACCTTTTTTAATTAAATAGTCTACACAAGACTGTGCTCTACGCTGAGACAGTTTCTCATTATAAGAATCACCACCTCTTGAATCTGTATGTGCGGAAAGTTCAATCTTAATTGTTGGATTTTCTACTAATAGCTTAGTTAATCGGTCTAATTCATTTTTAGATTTATCTCTTAAAGTAGCTTTGTTATAATCGTAAAAGATGTTTTTTAGGACAATTACACTTCCTATTTCGATTTTCTTTAAGCAAATATTTTTCTCAACTTCTTGATAAGCAGCAGTTGCAGGTATGTTGAAGTTCTCAGAGTGAAATAAATAACTATCCTTTCTTACAATTAATCCATAATTCTTACCAGAAGGTAATGAAACTAAATATTTACCAGTTGTTGCATTAGATTTAAACGTTGCTA
>JAESUN010000442.1 GCA_016763045.1 Opitutaceae bacterium
AACCTGTGCGCGCTAAATACCTTTGGGAGGATCTTGCTCTCAGCGACCATTTCGATTTCATGATTGTCTCATGTCACCTCGGAGCGACTAAACCACAACCGGATTACTTCCAGAAGGCTGATGTAGCCCTAAATCGAACTCACACCCAACCGATTTTGTTTCTCGATGACCTAAAAGAAAATATCATCGGAGCGAGATCTCATGGTTGGATCGCTCACCACGTCAAAAACTCCGATCACGCGATTGAGGTTTTGAGCTCTCTTTAACACAGGACTTTTACCTATTTTTCCTGTGAAAATAGATCTTCTTCTCTTTGCTCCAACTCTGTCTCTTTTTCCTGTTGGGCCTGAAATTTATCAAAAAGTTTATTTTCACTCTCTTCCAAAAAGACTTCTCTTTCGCGTAACTGAGCCTGTTCTTCCTTCAAGGCTTGGACTTGTTCCTCCAAAGTCACTCTGAGCGCTTCTAGCGCATCCTGTTCTTCTTTAGAGGCGGTTTCTGTTTTTTCGTTTGATCCCGCATTTGCCTTTCTCTGATCATTCGCAGTAGCCACATTCTTTCGCGCTTCAAAGAGAGCCTCTGCTTCCCACAAATCACGCTCTCGCTCTTTAAGAAGTTTTTCGGTGTCGTTAAAAATATTTTCTTTTTCTTCTAAGCTCTCCTCACGTTTCCGTAAGTTTACTTCACGTTCATCGAAGGGCAATTCTTGTGCACTATTCGCTGTCGCTGCACTTTTAGCCGAAACAGCACTTCCATGATGCCGCGAACCGAGAGATAACTCCTGAGCGACTTCTGGACTATCCCATTTTTGATGTCGCGAATGAATATTTTCGACACGGCGACCCCAGAGAGATCTAGCTGGATTAATAGAGGAAGTAGCTGCTTGCATCGGAACTTACGTTTCTTGAGTGATTTTCTTATCTCTTATTAAGACTTTTTTGTCTTCTCTCTTTTTAGTTCGAAACTTTTTTAGAAGAAGACTTACGAAATAATTTTGAGAACGAACCAAACCATTTTGAATCTGCTTTTTGGGGTGTGCCCTGACTCCCTCCGCTACTCTCCGGATTAATAGCCTTTTTTAACAATCCTTGAACAATCGTTTCCAGAGAAGGATCTTCCAAGACCATCAAGCTTCTCTGTACCCCATTTCCAGATTGTTTCATCAAAAATTCCAATTCTCTCTTTTCCTCTTCAAACCAGACAAGGCGAACATTCATTTTTTTCAAAAGACCTTCTTCAAGTTCTTGAACCTCTGGCCGAGAAAGCTTGATAGCGTCCAAGCGATCTTTTTCAGCAATGATACCTTCAAATCGACGAGTGAGAGCCAATTGTCCTTCACGAGAAAGTTCCTTTACCAGCAAAGCAACTGATTCTATCAAATGAACCCCTTTTGCATTAGGCCTGGATGGTATAAATTTCGCAATATTATGTTCATTCGAATTAGCCAATGCATTCACTAACGTTCTAAAATCTCCACCAATCACAATGTGCTGGGCCATATTCTGTGCAAACCGGGCAAATTCTTCTACAGTTCCAAGTTGCTCGACTTCACATAATTCTCGTGACTCCGCAGAAAGTTTTGCCAATTCAAGAGGAAAACATCTTGGAATCTCTAGCTTATCTAGTGTTTGGAGAATAGCATTGTCCGACTCAGCTTCATCCACTGACGAAACCATATCACCAAAGGGATCATCAAATGCCAACGTTTGACGAAGGATCTCTACGAGCTGCTCGATCCTTTTAGGTCGCCCGTTAAATCCTGGGTCTTCCTGTAAATCAATCAATGTGTAATCAATGTACTTGGCTGGGACTTCATCTCCTCCTCGAATTGGCCAAGAACCCAATCCCAAGTCTTCGGAAAGACTATTTAAACTCGTATCTCCCATGATCGAGTTTTGAAAATTTCGACGGAGCTGATTCCACTCATCCGCAGTTACATTTAAATCAGGTGAAATTTCGGTGTTTTCCATAGTAATTATCTTTTTTATAATCGGTTTTAAAATTGAGTTCTGGAGTCTTTCTCGGATTGGGTTCCTTATCCCATCGGGTCATGCCTCATAATCTCTGAGGCCAGTTGCCGATAGTCTCCTCCTACCCCATCAGTTTCACTCCTATCTTTACCCAAAAGAATAACAGGCAGTCCAAGAGTCACGGCCCGTCGAACAACCGTTGCATCTCTTATCTGAGTTTCAAAAATCTTTGCCTTCGAAGACACTCTCTTTTGATTTCGAAATTGATTCATTCTCAATTGCATACGCATCTTAGGAACATCGATATCGACCCCTGCTTTAATGGCATTGAAAATGATTCCATGAATCTGAGCCATCGGACTCATTCCACTTCGCCGAAATCCCGCCGAAACCTGATGGAATTTAAATAATTTTTCTACCAAGAGGGTAAATCCAATCAAACTCAATGCGTCTGGATTTGCAGGGACATAAATCTCACCGCTCGAAAAGACCCCACACTGGGAAGCCCGTAAAATATTCGGAGGACAGTCAAAAAGGATAAAATCATATTGATCCTCAACCTCAGCTAACTGTTCCTGAAACATAACATATGCTGGTTGCTCTCCCTTAAATTCATTTTCTAACTCCACCAAATCAAAAGTTGTGGGAAGAAGATCAAGACCAGGCAAAAGAGATTCTCCATCTTTCCCCTTGAGAACATCCTTCACCAGGCAATCAGAAATATTAATATTATTTCCAGGGTGAAAAATAGAATAGAGAGATCTGGAATTCGCCGAATTTAATAAATTCCACCGTTCTAAACGAAGCAGCCAAATACTCGCATTTGACTGTGTATCCATATCACACAATAAGACACGCTTGCCCTCAAGCGCCAAACAAGCGGCTACATTTATGATTAATGATGTTTTTCCAACACCGCCTTTATAATTAATGAAACTTATTTTCCGTGCCATCCGAGAGATACTTTGAGAGTTTTACTATGCTCCTAGAAACGGTTTCATTTTCCAAAAGTTTAGGATATCAAGAGAATGAAATCAGTATTATTGCATATATCCTAACTAGAGGGTAGTTTTCATGGTAATTGCGGAAAACCCCTAGTCTTTCTTAGAAAAGGCCCCGACACCCTTCTTTCATCTATAGAACCTCCCTATTTGCTCCCACCTCCCATACAAATGAAACACAGTAAAACTCTCAATGAGGCTCATCTCGAAGAGGAATTTTCACTTGCATCAGGCCCGGGAGGGCAACACGTCAATAAAGTTTCCACGAAAGTCACTCTTTACCATCGTCCCTCGGGATTGCGTGTGAGCGTTCAATCGTCGCGATCACAGGCCATGAACAGGAAACTGGCTAGAGCACGGCTCATGGAGCTGATCCAAGATGAAAAGGACCGTCAATTCAAGGAAGCTAGATCGAAACGAGAAAAAAGGCGCAGACAAACTGCTCGTCGCCCTCGTATGATCAAAGAACAGATTTTGAAAGAAAAACGAAAACGTTCTGAGACCAAGCAATTGAGAACTCGCATAACTGAGTAATTCTGAAGACCCTCCATCCCTATTAACAACTTCCCAGAGGTTATTTAATCACTCTCTTCCTGAGAAAGCCTTTCCGTCGCGCTTTCCCACTCTGCATAGTTCTCCTCCAAAGTAGTCTTTATCCGATCATGTTCTTTTAGGAGCCGAGCCGTTTCAGCTCCTTGCTGGTAAAACCCAGGTTGGGACATACTGAATTCAGCCTCCTTATGCAGGGTTTCCAATTCCTCTATCGCCCCCTCAAGTTCTTTCACTTTTTTTCGTAAGGGCCCTAATTGCTTTCGTTTCTCAGCTTCCCTTCTCCTGCGTTCCTTCGATGAAAGAGTTTCCCCTTCCCTTTGAGAAGCCTGCATGACAACTGTCCCACCGCCCGCCAAAGCAACAGCCTCTGCTTCAATCTGTGTTATATATTCTGAGATGTTTCCCAAGAAAGTCCTCACTCCTTCTTTGCTCACCTCAAGAACCTTCGTCACAACCCCATCGAGGAATTCTCTATCGTGAGAAACGATAACCATGCTCCCCTTATACTCTGCTAATGCTTTCTGGAGGACCGATTTCGAACGCATATCCAAATGATTTGTCGGTTCATCCATTATCATGAAATTAGCAGATTTCAGCAACATTTTAGCCAAGGCCACTCGGCTCTTCTCGCCCCCAGATAAGATCTTCACTTTTTTAAAGACATCATCTCCACGAAAAAGGAATGCGCCGAGAATGGCTCGAAGTTGTGTCTCTCCTGCACCAGAAGAAACATCTCTCATAATATCAATCACCTCTTTAGAACCGTCCAACTCTTCTGGTTGATGTTGGGCAAAATAAGACGCAGTTACATTATGTCCGACTTTTATCTGTCCCCCTTCAATCGGCTCCTCTCCGGCTAAAATCCTGACAAAGGTAGATTTTCCAGCACCATTGACACCCACCACCGCAATACGATCTCCCTTCTCTATCCGATAATTAAGGCCTTCAAAAACAGATATATCCCCATACCGCTTTACCACTTCTTCCAATGCCATCACCACTTGTCCACTGGGGCGAGGCTCTGGAAATGAAAAGTTAATATCAGGAGCTTCTTCCTCTATCTCAATTCGTTCGATCTTTGCGAGTTGCTTTATCCTGCTTTGAACCTGGCTTGCCTCGCTCGCTTTGGAACGAAACCGCTCAATAAAGAGTTCCGTGTGTTGAAGCTCTTTTTGCTGATTTTTGAAGGCCTTTACCTTTAATTCTCTTCTTAAGAGACTCTCTTTCTCAAAAAAAGCATAATTTCCCGCATAATCTTCCAGTTTTCCCACAGAAAAAGCCAAAGTACGGTTACATAACCCGTTTAAAAAAGCTTTATCATGAGACACCAGAAGAAGAGCTCCGTCATATTTTCTCAAAAAGGCTTCCAGCCAACGTAACGAAGACAGATCAAGGTGATTCGTGGGTTCATCAAGCAGCAATAACGAAGGCTGCCGAAGCAACAGCTTAGCCAACGCAATACGCATCTGCCATCCACCACTGAACTCAGAGCAATCCCTTTTCATATCTATCATGGAAAACCCAAGCCCCAGAAGAATTGTTTCCACCTTCGATTGAAGCCGAGATGCATCCATTTCTTCTAGGCGATGTTCCCACTCCCCTATTATCTCCAGTGTCTCCTGATAAAGTTCACTGGTTGCATCCATCTCTTTCAGCTTCTCACTGGCTTCTTCAATGTGCTTCTGGATCGAAAGAATATCCTCAAAAGCTGATTCAGCCTCCTTATAAAGAGACCTTCCAGCAGCCACAATCCCTTCCTGGGGAAGGTAACCCAACGTCACATAATTCGCCTTTCGTACCGAACCCTCCTCTGCCTCCATTTTTCCCAAAATCAATTTGAGAAGTGATGATTTGCCCGCCCCATTGGGCCCCACTAATCCGATTCTGTCTCTGGGACCAATCGTTGTAGTTATATCCCTAAAAAGGAAGCGATCACCAAAACGTAGAGTTATATTCTGAAGTGTAAGCACGAAAACATGTATCTAGAGCGCGCTCTGCCCTTCGGCAAGACCCTTGATCGTATAAAATCCCGAGAAGACTCTCATAAATCAGATCGCTTACACAAACATCACAGGTATAGTCTTCTTTTTTTCGTCGTTTCCGTATGAAACAGCCCAGCAAATCCTTCTCCATTCAACGTCATTCCTCTCACCCTGAGGTAGAAGAAACAGATGATTTTCTGGCCATTGAAGAACCTCTGGAAATACGCATCGACGGAAAAAGCTTCGCTGTCGTGATGCGCACCCCGGGGCATGACAGGGAATTAGCTGCTGGGTTTCTCTGGTCCGAGGCCATTATTCGATCTAGGGATGATATCCTCGATATGATTCGATGTGGAAAAGAAGGAGAATCGCCAAACGAAAACGTCCTGGACATCATTCTGGCAAACCCAGAGGCCCTTGATTGGGAGAAGCTCATCCGCAATACCTTCACCTCTTCAAGCTGTGGAATCTGTAGTAAAGCCAGTATCGACGCCATTCATCAAAAATTTTCACCGGTTCAAAACAACTACTTCCAAGTTTCGCGAGAAACGATCTATTCCTTGCCTGAAAAACTTAGAGCGAAACAACGAATGTTTGAGCAAACAGGAGGGCTTCACGCCTCAGCCCTTTTTGACAAAACCGGTCAACTGAATGTATTGCGGGAGGATGTTGGACGGCACAATGCCCTGGATAAAGTCATCGGCTCCAGTTTTTTTAGGAATGAGCTTCCCCTTGAAAACCAGATCCTATTGGTCAGCGGACGTGTCTCTTTTGAACTCATGCAAAAGGCCCTCTCTTGTCAAATTCCAGTGATTGTTGCCATTTCAGCTCCCTCAAGCCTTGCAGTCCAGTTCGCAAAGGAAAGCGGGCAAACCTTAATCGGATTTCTCCGTGGCGAAAAAATGAATGTCTACTCTGGGCATTCTAGAATCTCCCTCTAAAAGAAGAGCCTTCCTGATAGACCCAATTATCCGCAGCACTTCTTGTATTTTTTCCCACTACCACAAGAACAAGGATCATTTCTACCAATTTTTGGCTCCTCTCGCTTCACCGTTTGTCCTTTAGGGGAAACATGCCCAGAATAGAACCAACGCCCCTCTTCTTTCACAAATTTCCCAACTTCCTGGTGAACCTGTTCCTCCGATCCCTCTTTATTTTTAAATCGAGCTGAGAATCCAACAATACCAGTATCATCATCTTCTTCTCCTCCCTCTTTCTCTAAAATTTCGAGACCCAGCCATTCTGAATTCTCCGCCCAGCGGAGCGTTTCCTCAGCCGAAAAATCGGCCCTTTCCTTTGGAACCAGTGTTTCTTCCAAATACGAAATCGCTTTCTTAGCATAGGCCGTGTAGCGAGAACGCATCAAAGCCTCTGCTGTCGGAGCTCCCTGCTTCCCAGAAATATATACTTCACAGCAATCACTATACTCACTGCCAGATCCACACGGGCATACATTCATATCTTACTTATCTAGTTTTTATACAATGGTTTATGAACGAGGCAATTCTCGTCCTTTTAAGGGCTTGGATAATTGAATAAATCGGAAACAAAAATCCCTTATTCATACTTAAATGAGATGGGCATCTCCATCTGGATCTGAACAGGCTTCCCTCCACGAATTCGTGGAATAAACTGCCAAAACCGAATGGCTGTCAAAGCTGATTGCTCAAACTCCGGATGACTGGATTCAATCACTTCCGGATTCTGGACCTGTCCTTCTTTCGTAATTGTAAAACGGATATTCACCATCCCAGATACTTCCATCTCCTCTGGGAATACTGGTTCCTGCCTAAGAATAGGTGTTACTTCCAATTCCGCCAATTCGTGTCCTTCCGGTGTTTTAACATAGTAGGTTCCAAAATTATAAATGAGATGATTGAAAATAGAATCGGGTGCCATCTCGCCTGACCCAAATTCGGAAAGATAGGAGATGGGAAATTCCACCGGAAAATCGATGTTTTTCCCATTGAGCATTCCAGGAATGAACGTGCTCTCACGAATAGCTTCAAGTGCATAGGTATTGAACCGTGGTTCCGTCGAACTAACAATTTTAGGATCAACAACGCTTCCCTTTTGATCGACTACAAACTCTAATAAGACAGTTCCTTCCACACCCGACATACGCAAACTAAGCGGATAAAAAGGGTAATAAAAACCTTGAAGGTCCGGAGAAACCATCTGCACAGCTTGTGTTTCTTCCTCCGCCACAACAAGCGTTTCATCAGAAGACTCTGTTTGAACCATCTCACTATTTCGGTTAAACGATACCTGAGGGGCTTCCTCTATCACCGTTTCCTGTGTTACCACTTCTTTTTCTGAATCAGAAAGCTCCGTGGTTTGTTTCTTTGAGCATCCAATAAGGAACGCCGCTACCAATAGGGGGGAAAAAACTAATAGATTTCGCATGAGAATAGTGACTCCAACAAAATTCCACCTTTGCTCGAAGTCAAGGCAAGCTATAACCGCTTATTCTTTTCATCTCTCAAGAAGTTCTACTTCATATCCATCAGGATCGGTAACAAAAGCCATTCTTCGCCCCTCTGGAAACGTCTTTCTCCAATCAGCAGGCCAGATCTCATACCCTTTTTCTTCCAGTTCATCACACTTCGCAATCAAGTCCGAATAACCAATCGCAGTATGCATGAGATCTTCCTGCACAACAGGTTTAACATCGGGGGAATAACAAAACTCCAACAAATGAGAACTTCCAGCGATCTCCAAAAAAACAAGTTCATTCCCTGCTGGGGATTTTGGCGTCCGCCGCTTTAGTGAAAATCCTAACGGTTCATAAAAAGAAATCGTTTTCTCAAGATCACTTACCCTGATTCGAGTGTGAAGAAAAATTGGCATCTTCCCATTACAAGGAAATACCCCTAAGAGGCCCAGAAAATTCTTACTTTTTCAGTGAAAATTTGAGAGGCACAGTATCTATTCCACCTCTGTCACGCTTCGAAACCTTGCCATTAAAAAGATTACTCGGTAGTTTATTCCGAAAAAAGCCTCATGATCACCACTATTGGATTCGATGCCGATGATACTCTCTGGCACACTGAAACACTTTTTGAAAAGACACATCAAAAATATAAGGAGCTGCTTTCCCGCTATCATGATTCCAAAACAGTTGAAACAACCCTCTACGCAACCGAGATGCGGAACCTGGAACTTTTTGGGTACGGAATAAAAAGTTTCACTCTGTCCGCCATCGAAACCGCGATCACACTAACCAACGGGAAAATCAGCGCGGACGAAATTAAGATTATTTTGGACTTTTCCAAAAAGATGCTGCGCCACCCAGTCGAGCTTCTCGCCGGAGTTCCTGAAACACTCCATTTCCTCTCAAAGCATTATAAAATCATCCTCATTACAAAAGGTGATCTCCGCGATCAGGAACGTAAATTTTCAGAATCAGACTTAAGCCCCTACTTCAAATATTCTGAAATTGTTTCAGAAAAAACCGTTTCAACGTATAAGAAAATTCTTCATCGATACAAGATAGCCCCTGAGAATTTTCTCATGGTCGGAAACTCCTTGAAATCCGATATCATTCCAATCCTTGAACTCGGGGGGACAGCAGTCTATCTTCCATATCCTCTTACGTGGGCTCACGAAAAAGCCTGCCTTCCACCTAAGGATCATAACTATTTTTATCAACTTGAGCATATTGAAGAACTCCCCGCATTGCTCACAACTCTCTAATCATACCTGACAACCCTCACTCATGGAAAAAATTCTCAAATCTGAAGAGGAATGGAAAAACGAACTGACTCCCGAGCAATTTCATGTGCTTCGACAAAAAGGAACAGAGCATGCCTTTACAGGAAGCTACGCAGACTTCAAAAAAAAGGGGCTTTATCGATGCACGGGTTGTGGACTTCCTCTCTTTGCAGACAAGACCAAATTTGATTCCGGGTCTGGCTGGCCAAGTTTCTTTCAACCAGAAAAAAAAGAAAATATTGAGGAACATCCAGACAAAACTCTTGGACGAGAACGAACCGAGGTTACCTGTGCTCGATGTGATGGTCACCTTGGACATGTCTTTGACGATGGACCTCACCCGACTGGATTGCGCTATTGCATAAATTCCGTCAGCTTAACCTTCAGCCCGGAAGAAAAGTAAAAACCAAAGCAACTCCGATGATCTCTGTGACAAAAACCTCCGCCGGACATTTTGAAGTAATTGTGAGCGGACAACCCAGCACAACACATCAAGTTACGCTTTCAGAAGAATACTACGATCTCCTCACTAAAAGGACCATCTCGCATGAATCACTCCTTGAGAAATCTTTTGAATTTCTTTTGGAAAGAGAATCCCATACTAGTATTTTACAGTCTTTCGATCTCTCCATCATTAACACCTATTTCCCCGAATACGAAAAAATCATTCTGTCATCAACCTAACGGGATGACCTTTTTTGTTTTATACCGGAACCTTTTCTCACGTTTCTGGGTCTGATGTAATGATTCCTTTGAAACAATAGTGCAACGAGCTCTCATACTTATCCTAGCCTTACTACTCTTTGGGATAAACTCTTTCGGCAAAGAGCAGAATCCCCCTGTCGTCGAAATCACTTTCAAAGATCCTGCTTCTTTTACAGACATTCGATCCACTCATGGTGCCAACGAAAAGGATTATTCATGGGTTCTCCTCGAGCTCAGTAAACACCTTCAAAAACTTGTCGCCACATACCTCCCCGAAGGAGCCCATCTCACGGTGATCATAACCGATATAGACCTAGCTGGCCATCTAGAATTCTGGCACACCTCCGAAGATCTTCGTGTCGTACGTGATGTCTATCCTCCACTTATCCGACTCGAATTTAAACTGCTAACTAGCGACGGAGTGGTAAAAGCGGAAGGTTCACGCCGTTTACGAAATCGTAATTTCCTTCAGCAACTTTCAGGAAATCGTAATGACCCACTTCGCTATGAAAAGGAACTTCTCAAAAAATGGTTCCAGAAGGACCTCCGCTAATAATCCTGAGGCCTAATTCTAGATTTCTCAGGAACCATTCGAAGCCGCTCTCCACCAAGAAAACAATATCCTCAGACTTTGCCCAAAACAAATGGCACCTGAGAGAAGGTTAACCAAGACAAGGGCTAAGCTGAGTGCTGAAGGGGCAATACCAAGATTCGGATAAAACATCCCATGGTGAAGCATAAGCGCCAGATACCCCAATCCTGTATAAATGATAAACGCAAAAAAGCGGGACTGGGTAACGTCTATTTTCATGGGGAATTAGATAGAATCAATAGTATTGGCCTCATTTGTAAAAGGAAAAGATCATTGCCGATGGAAACCCGAACCCATTTCAAAACCCAAAACTCTTCCATCTTTAGTAACAAATACCGACTCATCCTCCGTTTAGGAGATTCTCTTCCTTTAAAAAGAACCTTGCCGATGCTCATCCGACCTAGTTTCGTTTTAGCCTGCTTCAAGAAACGAGCCATAAGAAAACAATTCTTAATACATCAATCATTCTCTCTTCAATGCTTCGGACTCTCACTCTTTTCTTTGCTCTCTTTTTTTTAGGAACAGCTACTTCACCTGCCAAAGAAGATCTTCCAAGATCAGAGACGCTGGGAGAAAGACAGCTCAAAGTTCTGGTCCAGGAAGAAAAAGAAATCTGGGAAATCCTAAAATCACGGACGAATCAAGAGGACATTGAAACACTTAGACCACGACTCCGAGATATTGCAGCGTCCTACGATAATATCATTAGTGAAAACCCAGATTTTGTAGCTGCTTATGTTAGCTATGGCCTTCTATTGTCCCGAATAGGAGAACGAAAAGCATCTGTAACTTTCTTTCTACAAGCCAATGAGATCGACCCCAATATCCCTCTCGTAAAAAATCAATTGGGAAACTATTGTATTGAAGAAGGAGAATATGAAGAAGCGCTATCATACTATCTTTCCGCGATTAAGTTGGCTCCCGAAGAACCTCTCTACCGCTATCAGCTCGGGACTCTCCTGACAGAGTTTCGGAGATTCTTCATCGCAGATGAACTTTTTTCCAAAGAAACCCTCGAAAAAAAAATGCACGAAGCTTTTCAAAAAGCTGCAACTCTAGCTCCTTCAGATTTTGGCTATGCCTGTCGTTATGCAGAAAGTTTTTATGACCTAAGAGAGCCAAACTGGGAAGAAGCCCTCCTTCTTTGGGAAACACTTGAAGAAATGGCTCCAACCAATGTAGAAAAACAAACGGCTCAACTGCATCGAGCCAATATTTATCTTAAACAGGAGCGTTTTCTCGGAGCTAGGTTACTCCTCAATAAGATCACCGAAGCCTCCCTAGAGTCGAATAAACAGACTCTGCTCGACCAGCTTAATCAAGAAGCCGAGAACTAAACCTTCCTACTTTTTTTCGAATATGAATCCTACTCTCTTACGTGAAGGCTTAATAATCTATCTCATTCTCGTCACTAGCCTTTCTATTCATGAATGGGCTCATGCATGGACTGCGGACAAACTAGGTGACGACACCCCTCGATCCCAAGGAAGAGTCACTTTAAATCCGATTGCACACATGGATCTATTGGGGACCGTCATTCTTCCTCTGACAATGGTTTTTCTCTCCAGTACTGGGGCTGGTTTTTTTCTTCTGGGATGGGGAAAGCCTGTCATGGTTAATTCCAGAAATTTCCGCAAGCCCGTGCGAGATGATCTTCTCACAACAATCGCAGGCCCTCTTTCAAATATAGCCCTCTGCTTGATCACTGCTCTGATCGGAGGTATTCTTCTGAGATTCATCCCAGAAATAGCACCTCTGATCCAAAAGTTCATTTTCATCAATGCTCTCCTCGCGGTTTTTAACCTAATCCCCATTCCACCGCTGGACGGATCCCACATCCTGCGCCACGCGACAAAAATGTCCGCCAAAACGTATTACAATTTAGCTAGATGGGGGCTATTGATCATGATCGTCTTAATCAATGCGCCCCTTTTTCGAACGACCTTACACTATGCCATCATTTCAGTAGCCACACCCTTTCTGATCGCAGCCAGTTTCATCGCCTCTCTCTAGAATCCCTCAGTCGAATTACCGAGCCAGATCATAAAGAGCATAACCACCAAAAAAGTTGGAGCGAAAGTGACAGGGGGTTTTCCAATCGCCAGCGAGATAAACTTTTCGAGCAATTGAAATTTTTTCTTTCGTGCAATACTCCTCAAATTCCTTGATTGAAACTGGATTCGAAGGACGACTCTCATGCCATTCATAGGGGTGCACTTCATTAATCAGACGACCTCCTCCAAACAACATCCCAAAACGGCTTTTCCAATACCCCTGATTAACAAACCCAATCGTTAAGCGACGGCCAACCCGCAACGCTTCATTCATTATTTTTGAAGGTTGTGACAATTCCGGCAAGGTCCGAGAGCATAAAACTCGATCAAAAAAGCCATCGGGGAAAGAGGCTAAAAAAGCTTCTATATCTCCTTGATAAACAGTCAGTCCCTTCTTCACTCCAGTCAGGATTTTTGAAGGGTCTGAATCCACTCCGATTCCAACGACAGATTTTTTCTGTTTCAGGAAATCGAGCATCACACCTCGTCCACAGCCAAGATCAAGAATCCGACTCCCCGGCTCTATCCAGTCCGAAATAATCTGCATGTCTACACTGCGTTTTTCAGAGGCTTTTTTCATATCAATCACTGTCTAAAAAAGCCCTCACAAGTTCGTACAAATCGGGTGACTCCACTAAAAAAGAATCATGTCCAAAATCCAAGGCAATCTCAGCATAACTAGCGTCCTTCCCAGCTCGGAGCATCGCCAAGACAATTTCACGATTCCCCTCTGGAGGGAAGAGCCAATCTGAAGTAAATCCAATCACCAATACTTTCGACTGAAGCCCCTCGAATGCTTTTTCCAGCGATCCGTATTGACCCTCTAAATCAAAATAATCCAGCGCTTTAGTAAAATAAAGATACGTATTGGCATCAAACCGATTAATGAAACTCTGCCCTTGATACCGAAGATAACTCTCGACCTCAAAATCGACATCAAAACTGAAGTTCGTATCTGAATTTTTGCTACGACGACGACGACCAAATTTCATATCCATCCCTTTGTCTGAAAGGTATGTGATATGAGCCATCATCCGTGCGATCGCTAGCCCTACCCTAGGTCCAACATTCTCTTTATAATTCCCCTGCATCCACTCTGGATCCTGCATAATGGCCTGACGGCCAACCTCGTTAAAGGCGATCGCTTGCGATCCCTGCCGAGACGTCGTGGCCATCGGTAAGATACGCTCAACGAGATCGGGATACTCAATGGCCCATTGCAGAACCTGCATCCCCCCCATCGATCCTCCCACAACAGCATGCAACTTCGAAACACCGAGATGATCCAACAACCTCTTTTGTGCTTTGACCATATCCCGGATACTCACAAACGGAAACTCCAGCTGATACGGTCTTCCGGTTTCCGGATTAATCGATGTCGGCCCCGTTGACCCCTGGCATCCTCCGAGGCAATTACTGCAAATGACAAAAAATCGGTTTGTATCGATTGGCTTTCCCGGGCCTATCATATTATTCCACCATCCAGGTTTACGGTCCTGTAAAGAGTTAATACCCGCACAATGGTGATCTGCTGTCAGTGCATGACTGATCAAGACCACATTCGACTTCGCTTCATTCAGATGCCCATACGTTTCATATCGAAGGGAAAATCCCGGGATTTCGCTGCCACTTTCATAAAGAAACGGCTCACGTGAAACAAAATCGACATAACTGACCAGCCCAAGCTCACCGAGCTCGTCTAAAGCAACATTGTCTTCCGCATCATTCACGCCTTAACAATTGCTCATATCTGTCTTAAATAAAACACAAAAATTGGACTGACTTCTCAAAAAGCTTTCTGACTTAGGAACTCGCTCTATTCCATCTGTATGGATTCATCGATCTCCGCATTTGAGAAAACATTTTGCACATCTTCGTTTTCATCCAGTAGATCGAGTAATCGTTGAACCTGTCTAGCAACGGCTTCATCCGTTACTGGAGCAATCGTCTCAGCAATATAAGCCAGCTCAGATGAATCCGCGGTAATCCCCTTTTCCTCCAACGCATTCGCTACCGTGTCGTATTGTGAGACCGGTGTGATGACTTCATAAAATTCAGGGTGTGTTTTGATATCGTCTGCTCCCGCATCCAGAACAACATCCATCAAATCCTCTTCAGAAACGCTTTCTTTCCCAATCAGGAAGTGTCCACAATGGTTAAACATAAAGGACACCGCGTGCGCTCCTGCCAAATTCCCACCATTCTTGGAAAAAATAGATCTTACATCCGAAGCACTCCGATTTTTATTATCCGTCGTTACTTCCACTATCACAGCAACACCACCCGGAGCATAACCTTCATAAACATACTGTTCATAAACAAGCCCCGGTAGCTCCCCCGTTCCTTTTTTGATCGCTCGATCGATATTATCAGCTGGCATATTTGCCGCTTTCGCCTTCGCCAAAAGACCTCGAAGCCGTGGGTTCATATCAACATCACCTCCACCTGCTTTTGAAGCTAGGCTAATCTCTTTCCCGATGCGGCTAAAGATCTGGCCACGCTTTGCGTCAGCTGCTCCCTTTGCCCTTTTGATGGTCGACCACTTACTATGTCCTGACATGAGTTATTCTTTGTTTGAGGTATTGAGCGTCGAACGTCTTCGCTTTTCAGTTTTGCAGGGTATTATTGCAGCAAAATTTCGAAGAGCAATCAAAAGTACAGCTATGCCTCTTAGAACTCGTCGCACGAAATGCTTTCTGTCCCCACACCTTATTTTTTCAGCATATTGCTCGCGGCCTCAATCATCATCGGCGGGCCACATAAGTAATAATCGACAGAGACTGGATCTAAATGGGTTTTGATGTATTCTGACTCCAGCACATCAGGGATAAAACCTGTGAGGCCTGTCCAATTATCTTCGGGCTGTAGCTAGCTCATCGCAATATTGAAATCGAAATGTTCGTAGTAGTTCGCTAAATTTTCGAAATAATCCTGATAGAACATTTCCTGAGTAGAACGAGCTCCATACCAAATGAAATCGTGTTAGATAATCGCATTGCAAGTCCCCGCTCTCCATCAATGACTACCAACAATTTAGTTTTAGATATATGTTGAAATTTATTGGTGAGTTTTACTCGTTGTGTTGGATATTCTTTAAAGAATATTATTCCACCTACCTGATGAGTTCGAATTCTTTTTTCAATTTCAACCAAGTGTTTAGAGCCATAAGTTGGCCTTACCTCAATCAAAAATAGTTGAGCTATTTGTTCATCACCTGTTAGAGAATCAAATGTTTTTTGAGCCGCATGTTGCGGTACAGAAATTTTCTACATTACTAGGGGGTGCTAATAATGAAGCACGTACATATAATAAATAAAAATTAAATAACGTGTTTAAGCATTTGTATCATAAAAAAATTAAAAAATATTCCTTTTTACAAAAAAAGGACAACTGCTTGAAAATCAGGATTTCTGTATAGATATTTATAAACGGAAGTGTTTTATAAATAGTACAGATTTATTTATCTTGCACTAAATTAGGACGGCCTAAT
>JAESUN010000049.1 GCA_016763045.1 Opitutaceae bacterium
GGCAGCGAAATTAGGTTGCCCGTTTTTGTGTTGATAATTGCATCGATTGTGACGGTAATTGAGCTGATAATGAATGCTTTTTTCTACGAGCTGTATTTAATACTTGGCATTTTTATTCCGCTGATTGTCACCAACTGTGCCATTATCGGCCGTGCCGAAGCGTTTGCCTCAAAAAATCCGATAGGCGAGTCTGCTGTTGACGGCTTAGCGATGGGGCTTGGTTTTACCGCAGCGCTGGT
The DNA here is from genome assembly GCA_016763045.1 of Opitutaceae bacterium. GTDB lineage: Bacteria > Verrucomicrobiota > Verrucomicrobiia > Opitutales > Opitutaceae > NORP342. Next base: position 240 of record JAESUN010000049.1, read on the forward strand.
TATTTTAGGGGCAATACGTGAAATACTCGGCTCGGGTACGTTGTTTGCCAATGCCCATTTAATGTTTGGCGAAGCCGCTAAAGACATGACCCTTCACGTCATCAGCGACTACGAAGGTTTCTTGTTAGCGATTTTACCGCCCGGTGCTTTTACTGGCTTAGGGCTTATTATTGCGCTGAAAAATGTGATTGATAAACGACTAGCTGAACCAAAAAAACAAACTGTTGTCTTGTCGATACCACCAGAAAAGGCCTAGGCCGTTAATGGTTGCCACACAGGACAACCTGATCTTTCGTGCTGGCACTTATCGTTCTGGTAGTACTTTTTTATTATTTTCCTTTGCTTTACACGCCGTTTTTGCCGTCATCGCGTATTCAACCGGTTTCTTTTCACCCGACGACATAGATAGCTTACCTGCTAAGGTCATTAGCGTTCGCATTGTAGAGCCACAGATTAAAACACCGCCGCCAATTAAGCCCATTGAAAAGCTTCGGCCAAAAGAAATTATCAAGAAAAAAATTATTACGAAGGCACCGGCTGTACATAAAACGGCTCTAAAACCAAAAAAAATAGCTAAAAAGCCAATTGAAAAACAGCCTCTCCCCAAAGCCCTTCAAGTCGCCGCGTCCCCTACCCCTTCGCCTGTTGCAAAACCTGCTATTTTTTTAGCGCCACAACCCAGCTATCAGCCTAAACCCAAATACCCAACTATCGCTAGGCGAAGAGGCGTTGAGGGTATTGTGATTCTTGACATTTCATTAACGAATAGTGGTCATGTTAGCAATGCCTTTATTGTCAAAAGCTCAGGCTCTTCCGCTCTTGATCGGTCGGCGTTGAAAGCGGTAAAAATTTGGCGATTTCCAGCCGGCCGGTTTAATTCAATTACTAGCTTTAAACAAAAAATAGAATTTCGCTTAAACTCGTATTAACCCGCTATAACCAATCGCTCCAGATCGTTGGGCAGGCTTTAGGAATAGCTGACATATTGCCTAATTCACTCCAGTTACTCGGCTGATGAAAGTCAGAGCCACACGAGGCCAACAGCCCTTTTTGCAAACACCGTTTTTCCAATAGGCTGGTTTTATCTGCCGTTTGTTTTCCAGACACCACTTCTAAACCGCGGCCACCCGCCTCAATGAAATCATCCAGCAGCAACGATAACTTCGTTCTTGTTAACTTGTATTTAAGAGGGTGCGCTAGCACTGCTGTTCCTCCGGAACCTGTTATCCACTCGATAATTTGTGGCAACTCGGCCCAACCTTGTTTTACGTCACCTGATTTTCCATTACCTAAGTATTTCTTAAATGCCGTCGCAATGTCTTTAACCAAGCCTAATTCCACTAAATGCTGGGCAAAGTGGGGACGCCCCACGTTCATTGAATTAGCCAGCTCTTTTACCCGCTCATAATTAATAGACAGGCCGGCTTTTATTAACTTTTCACAAATTAATTCCGCCCGAAGCTCTCTGGCACGTTCTTGACGGGCAACGCCTTGCAAAATAGACACACTGGTTAAGTCTAAATTTAGCCCGACGATGTGCACACCAACACCGCGCCATTGTGTGGAAAATTCAATACCAGGACTGATTTTTATTGGGTAATCGCTCAGCTCCCCTAATATCTCATAGGCACCAATCGAGTCATGGTCAGTAATAGACAGCACTTCTACACCTTTCTCAATTGCCCTAGCCAGCAAGTCGCCGGGTGAAAGCAGCCCATCAGAGACCGACGTATGCGTATGTAAGTCAATTTTCATATTCTCAGTATATCCAAAAAAATTTTAAAGTTTGCTAAACTATAAACAAACAACTTTATCGCGCCCAAATAGGGCGTACGCCAATTGAAGAAAAAACTCCTCAACTATCTACTTTCCATCGTTTTTGTTTTCCTTAATGGAGCCGTACACGCAGCAACATTATCTGATGATGCTGGGCATAAACTCGCTATTAATCACGCAAAAGCAGGTTCCTATCAGCAGGCCCTTTCACTTATTAAACTACTGGCCGACAAGCACCCAAAACCCAGCCGGTTTTATTACGACTATTTGTCTATTTTAGGTTGGGCAGAGAAACATAAACTGGTGGTCAGCCAATCAGTTGATATTAACGTTAAACAAGCCCCCTTATATGTTATTAAGACGATAGCCATCGCTATGCGTGATCAGCAACGCTTTAAAGATGCAGAAAAGCTGTACCGAACGATTACGAGCAGGTTTCCAAATAATTTAGATGGAAAGGTAGGCTTGGCACTGGTGCTCATTGACCAGCAAAAACACACGTTAGCTAAACAGCAGCTCACCGTTTTGTCCATAAAACACCCGAAAAACACCGCCGTTTTATATGCGTTGGCGTATTTGTACGAGTCCAAGCAACAACGCCTTCAAGCGATTTCCATTTACGAACAAATATCAGCGATTAATCCCGCTGACCGGTCGGCTCATAAAAAAATTATCCTTACCCTAAATAAAATTGGCGCCTCACATCTCGCCTATAGCTTAATTAAAAATTTTTCACTGTTCAATGCCGAGGAACTCGCGTCTATCCGTGCGAACATGGCAGCTCATCAAATCAGGTGGGGACAAGTTCCTTCGCTAAAAGAAGAACACCGTTTTGACGAAACAGATGTCGCCATTCGCGACATCAAGAACAATATCAAAAATAATCAACAACATTTAGGGAAAATATCCCCCCTCACTTTAAACGAGCGCTTCGATTTATTGGTCGCGCTGAGAAATAGAGTACCCATGGAGGCGGTCATTAAACAATACGACTCGCTATTGTCTGACAATGTAAACGTCCCTACCTACTCTAAAAATGCTTACTGCGACGCGTTGCTGTACCAAGAAAGGCCCAATGAAGCTGAAAATTGCTATGTTGAGATTATCGCTGCCGGACATCAAAATATTAACGCTAAAGTCGCTTTGTTTTATGCTTATTTAGAAAATGAGAAATTCACAATCGCACGGCAATGGATTAAACAAATAGCGTCTGAACAACCCAGTAGCCTTAAAGGCATTGGCAAACGAAAAATTTTAAAGGGTACCCTAAAAAGACACAAACCGAATCTGCCAGTGCTTTAAGCATTGCCTTTGCTGTTGACTTACATCAAGCACATCAATTATTTACAACCATGCATGGCACAGCGCCCTATA
>JAESUN010000050.1 GCA_016763045.1 Opitutaceae bacterium
TCTCCCTCTTTAATACCAATATCCGAACGATTAATGTTACTGGAATCTAAAGGGTGAAAATGGTCGAAATTAACAGGTGGAGAGATTGTTTGCTGAGGGATTCTTGAGGGGATGAGTTCTTTTAATGCATCTGTTATGACAGTGGCTCCATCACATAGACTGATGAAAGGTCTGAACAGGGAGGGATGACAGAGATCCTTAGTCCATGCTGGGTTCTCTGTGATCGCCTTGTCCTCTTGAAGCTGCCGCAATGTCTTCCTGTAATAGGATTCTAGGAGATGTGCTTCATTGTCTTCCAGATGAAGTATCACAGGGGCAGTGTACAACCGTTGGTAAGATTCAATAAAAAGCCGGACATTTTCCCTCGGAGTCCATGCATGGATAATCGTTGCAGGCCTTGAATCCGGGAAGTGGTTGGGGGTCGCCAGGATCTCTTCGTAGAGAGAGGGGATGAAAAGAGGATTATCCAAATATCGGATGGATTCCCTATTTCTCGGAACAGCGACGATACAGGAATGCCCTTCGCGAGATAAGGTATTCGCAAAGGCCCCTATGTGATTTAGACTGTTGGTCGCAAAATCGCCGTAATTTACGAATAAAATGTTCACTGCCTAGAACATTGAGAATCTATTTTAATCAGGCGATTCTTATTTTTATCACTTTTGGGGGCTCTCTCGTAGAATATCTGAGAGATAAGCCCCGTAAGAGGACTTTCCGAATTTCTCAATTTGAGTCTGTAGAGCTGCTGCTGTTATCCAGTCTTTATGGAAAGCAATTTCTTCCAGGCAGGCTATTTTTAAGCCCTGTCGATTTTCGATGACTTGAACGTATTGAGAGGCCTCCATCAGCGAGTCGTGAGTTCCTGTATCTAGCCATGCAATACCTCTTCCGAAGATTTCAACATTGAGTTTTTTGTCTTCTAGATAGAGTCGGTTGAGGTCGGTTATTTCGAGCTCTCCTCTGGGAGAGGGAGTTAGCTTTTTTGCATATGAAACAACGTCTTGATCATAGAAGTATATTCCGGGAACGGCGAAATTTGATTTTGGCTGAGTTGGTTTCTCCTCCAGTGAAACAGCATTTCCTTGTGAGTCAAATTCAACGACGCCGTAACTAGTAGGGTCCGAAACATGGTAACCGAAAACAGTAGCACCGCTTTCTTTGGCGGATGCATTCTTCAGTGTCTGTTCAAAGTCATGCCCATAGAACAAGTTGTCACCTAAAATGAGGGTGACAGGGCTGTTATTGATAAAGTCTTCTCCAATGAGGAAGGCTTGAGCGAGCCCATCCGGACTTTCCTGAACTTCGTAGGAGAGCTTTATGCCATAGTTACTGCCGTCACCTAGTAATCTTTGGAAAGCGGGTAAGTCGGTGGGAGTGGAAATGATAAGTATATCCTTAATGTCTGCCAGCATGAGGACAGAGAGAGGATAGAAGATCATTGGTTTATCGTAAATAGGGATTAACTGTTTACTTGTGACCAATGTCGTTGGGTAAAGGCGAGTGCCAGAGCCGCCCGCTAAAATGATGCCTTTTCGTTTTTTCATGGTTCGAAATCTATTACAAATAGCTCCTAGGATGTTCCTAGACGTTCTCTTTGGTAGTTATTGTCAGCTATGTTTTTGCACCAATCCAAATTTGAAAGATACCAACCGATCGTCTTTTCGATTCCGCTTTCAAAAGTTTCTTCAGGTGTCCACCCAAGGTTCTTTTTGATTTTTTGGCAATCAACTGCGTATCGAAAATCGTGACCAGGTCGGTCTTTCACAAAATGAATTTGCTCCTTATAGGACTTACCAGAGGCATTCGGAGATTTTTGGTCGAGGATGTCGCAAACCGTATGAACGATTTGCAGATTCGTTCTTTCGCACTCACCACCTATATTATAAGTCTCACCGACGATTCCTTTTTGAGCAACTAGCCAGATGGCTTGGCAGTGATCTTTAACAAACAACCAGTCTCTGATGTTTTGACCATCTCCGTATATGGGGAGTGGTTTGCCTTCGAGGCAGTTGAGAATCATCAAGGGGATCAGTTTCTCAGGGAATTGATAGGGACCATAATTATTGGAACAGTTTGTTGTTAAGACCGGGAGTCCAAACGTGTGGCAATAGGCGCGAACGAGGTGGTCACTAGAAGCTTTTGAGGCCGCGTATGGACTGTTCGGAGCAAAGGGTGTTTCTTCTGTAAAAGCAGGATCTTCTTTTTGGAGCGATCCATAGACTTCGTCTGTCGAGACATGAAGAAATCTAAATTTATCTTGTTGGGAAGAGGGTAGAGCTTTCCAGTAATGGCGTGCGGCTTCTAGTAAACGTAGTGTTCCAATTGTATTGGTTTGTAAAAAAGGCTCTGGCGAATCAATGGATCGGTCAACGTGCGATTCGGCGGCGAAATTGATGATCAGGTCTATTCTATGTTTTGTCAGAAGATCTGAAATCGTATCTTTATCAGCTATATCCGCATGGACAAAGTGGTAGCGCTTGTCGCTTTCTTTATCAGCTAGGTTTTCGGGATTCCCTGCGTAGGTCAACTTGTCGAGATTGACCCATGTGGAGTGCTCCATTTCTGGGTTTTCTAGGCAAAAACGGATGAAGTTTGATCCAATAAATCCGCAACCTCCTGTGACTAAAATATTCATAGAATCGGTGTAATTAAGTTTCGTCTGGGTTATGACTCTTTTTTCCACTCTCGAAGAGAGGCTTCCACTGCATCATGTACTTCTCGCATTTTTATGCCTGCATTAGCGAGCTTGGAAGAATCGAGAATGCAGTTAGACCGAGGTGTCTTGGCTGCTATCTGCATAAACTCTGCTTCGGATTCAAAAAAGGAGAATTCTTTTTTGATAAGGCCAGATTTAAGAATCATGTCGACAACGTCTCGCGTGGTGACATGTCCCGGGTTTGTGACATTATAGGTTCCAAAAGGGATTTTTTTTGCCCAACACTCCCATGTAGCGCTTACAAATTCATCGAGATGGGATAAGGAATTCGAGTCTTCAAGTAGTCGATCATAGCGCATCAACTTTGAAAGATAATTTCTGGAGCTGTCGACTTCGCTGAATGGAATCCGGAGGCGCCAAGTAAAGAGTTGTTTTGCCCCGGACAGAATTTCTTCTCCAAGGGCTTTTGTTCCGCTATAGAAGCTACAGTTGTTCGTTCGGAAGGAAAAATTCGGTGCATCCTCTTCCTTGAATCCTAGGCCGTCTGAGCGTGTCCCTGTAAAAATACATCCAGACGATACGTGCCCCCAGGGAATGTTTTTTTCTTCACA
>JAESUN010000051.1 GCA_016763045.1 Opitutaceae bacterium
AGGCCGACGCCAAAGAACTCAGTCAGCAAACCTGGATAAAAGCGTGGAAAAACATATCCCATTTTAAACAAAATTCTGCTTTCACCTCATGGATCTATCAAATCGCGACACGCACCGCCCTCGACCATATTCGCAAGGTAAAAAGACGCGGAGAAGTCCGCTATCTAGATGAATGGTCTGAAGAAACGGAAAGCCCCACCGACAATTCACTCATTTCATCGGAACCTCGAAGTAATCTTGAAAGAAGAGAGATTCAGGAACACTTTGATAAAGTCATCGCCAAACTCTCTCCCAAACACCGTGTAGCGCTGATGCTTAGAGAAATAGAGGGTTTGCCCTACGGAGAAATTGCTAAAACAATGAAATGCCAAAAAGGCACCGTTATGTCCCGAATTTTTAATGCCCGAAAATCGATCCAACGCCACATGAAGGAGTTCCTATGAAAACCATCACAACCCTATTGTTCCTCATCGCAGTTTATACACTGATTCCGATCACCCTTTCAGCCCAAGGAGATTCACTTTCGATCAAAGGCGTGATGATATTGGCGAGTAACGACTCCACTTCGACCGACCCCAGCTTAAAAGCTTATGAAAAAAATCTTCGGCGACTCTTTAACTTCAGCTCCTATAAGCGGTACGGCAGCGGAAATACCCGACTAAGCATACCCGGAAAATCAACCCTATCCATGGGACATGGACACCAAGTCGAAATAGACGTAAAACCAATCAATCAACAGAAATCCAGGATTGGCATCCGCTGGGTGAAAAATGGAAAGTTACAGATAAATACCACCATGGCTATGGTCAGGGGGAAGCCAGCTGTTCTCGGAGGTCCTTCCGTAAAAGGCGGGAATTTGATTCTCATTTTAACCGCCCATTAGAGCATTATCCTCTGCCAGATAAAAAAAAATGAATAACTTTCTCATTGGTTCGTCTCATCTTCGAACCATTAAAAAAGGAAATTCATTATGAAAACACTACTCTTATCTAGTCTTGCAGTTTTCGCCTTAGCATTTAACGCCCCAAAGGCACAGGCGGGGGATGAAGCCCTCGCCCTCATCGGAGGTCTTATAGGAGGAATTCTCATCGGGACCTCTATCGACAACCATCATAATGATAACCATGGACGACACCATCGAAGCTACCGTAGATCTCACCACAGAGGCCACCATGGCGGCACCAGTATCGTCATTCAGACCAATCATCGTCACAAAGGTCACTGGAAATACATTACTGTAAGAACATGGATCCCGGGACATTGGGATCGCAGCTATGATCACTGTGGAAACAGTCGCAGAAACTGGGTTCAAGGCCACTATACTCAAAGAGAAAAAAGAATTTGGGTCAAAGCACATTACGCTCATCAAAATTGTGCCTGTAACAACAATGACGACCATCGAGGACACTACGCTTCTAGGCGGTAAACACTAAAGCTCTTGAGCACAATAAACATCTAACAATGAATTGTAAGCAGGCACAGGAATGGATCAGCCGTGAGATGGATGGGGAACTCCACACGGTTGATCAGACCGTTCTCGAAAAGCACCTCATGCAATGTCCCGCTTGCAAAAAAGTGAAAGCGCACTGGATGTCCGCTTCTCAGCTATTGAAGCAAACAGCTGATGTGAAAATCCCAGATGCGACAGAAGCATGGGAAGAAATTCGCGCTCAAATAGAAAAAGAAAAACTCACTTCACGAAACACTTTATTACCCTTCCCGGCTCTCCTCAAGTGGACCAGTGCCGTAGCAGCCATCATCGCCGTCACTCTGGGCATTCATTTCATGACCCCAGAGCCAGCAGAGACCTTCGCCTTTCAAAATGAGGTCGAATTTGTCGAAACCGATCTTTCTGACAGCAGTCCTATCGTCTATATCGACGAAGAATCCGGCTGGGCAATCGTCTGGATACTGGAATCACTGGACGAAGAAACAACCTGAACACAGTTCACAAAAAGCGCTTCCTTACCGGACAACACGCGCTCCACCGCCAGACATCAGTTTCTCCACCTCAGCAACCGTAGCCATCGAGGTATCTCCTGGAGTCGTCATAGCAAGTGCCCCATGAGCAGCCCCATAGTTAACGGCCTTTTCCGGATCACCAGTCGTGAGAAATCCATAGATCAATCCTGATGCAAAACTGTCTCCACCACCAACTCTGTCGAGAATTTCAAGATCTGTCCGATGCTCAGCATCATAAAAGTTTCCTCCACACCAACAAATTGCTCCCCAGGAATTAATCGTTGCGGATTCGACTGTCCTGAGAGTTGTCGCCGTTGCTTTAAAGTTGGGAAACGCTTCAACTGCTTGAGAAATCATTTTCTTAAAGCTATCCACTTCGATACTTGAAATATTCTCATCCACACCTTCGACCTCGAAACCTAGGCAAGCGGTAAAGTCTTCTTCATTTCCAATCATGACATCCACATACTGGGCAATCTCACGATTCACACTCTGAGCTTTTTCATGGCCGCCAATCGATTTCCAAAGAGAAGGGCGATAATTCAAATCATAGGAAACAATAGTCCCATGCTTCTTCGCTGCTTTGACCGCTTCTATAACCACATCAGGCGTTGTATCTGAAAGAGCGGCAAAAATCCCACCTGTGTGAAACCAGCGAACTCCCTCTTCTCCAAAAATCAAATCCCAATCAACATCTCCCACTTTAAGCTGAGACGCTGCTGTCTGACCACGGTCTGGGACTCCCACTGCTCCACGCATACCAAAACCACGTTCAGTAAAGTTAAGACCATTCCGCACTGTCCGTCCAATTCCATCATAAGGAACCCACTGTATAAACCGAGTATCGACTCCTCCTTGCATGATGAAGTCTTCAACGAGATGACCCACTTCATTATCCGCAAAAGCAGTCACAACCCCAGTGCGAAGACCAAAGCATTTTCGCAACCCACGAGCGACATTGTATTCTCCGCCGCCCTCCCAAGCCGTAAATTGACGAGCCGTCCTGACTCTTCCTTCTCCTGGGTCCAATCGTAACATAACCTCTCCGAGAGAGATTAGATCATACTTACAGGACTCTTTACTCTTAACAGTGATTGCGCTCATATTTTTCTAACATTCTATTTCATTGCCCCCCGATCTTCCAAGCAATTTTTCCATGATCATTCTAACTAATGGGCAATTTTCCACAAACATCTACTTCTGGATGAATTTGCTATGGACAAAGTCCCCTCCCTGCCCCTTCAATGCCTCTACTATGGCCACCAACAAGCCAACTAAAGCATCTATCTTCTTTGATCTTCTTCTAACAGCAGGGGTCTTTGTCTATTTATTTTTCGTGTTGCAGAAACACGTAATGGGTTACTCAGATCCTGTCGTATACGGATTTGCCGCCTATGGAGCATCCAGTATTGCAGCTGGTTTCTGGCTCGCGTTGCAAATGTTTAAGGTCGTCCTTTCACATCAGCTAAACGGTAAAAAATAACCTACAACTTATTTCTATTTCAGGAGACCGGATATTTATCCGGTCTTTTTTTATGCCTCTTCTCTTGCTTTCCGGCGATTCTCCACTCGAGTTGCGACAAGCAAGGATAGTTCATACAGAGCATACATAGGCAATGCGACCATGCTCTGCGTCAAAGGATCTGGAGTCGGAGTGATAATAGCGGAAATAATAAAAAACACCACAATCATAACCTTGCGCAGACTCTTCAGTTTCCTTACTTCAACGATCCCTAGGTAAACAAGGATTTGTATAACCATAGGAAATTGGAAGCCGCCTCCCATTCCTAAAATCATCCAAACCAACAATCCATAATAACGATCTGCAGACCACACCAAATCGAAACCCAGCATGTGGTTAAAGTAGATCGACACCTTGATCGCACTAGGAACGAGGAAAAAGTAAGCAAAAGCCGCTCCTGACAAAAAAAGAACCAAAGAACCCAAACAAACAGGGATCAGTAAACCTTTTTCTTTCTTCGTTAACGCGGGCCCTACGAAACCACCCAGAAAATACAACCCAAACGGCAGAGCAAAAAGCAAACCACCTAGAAAACAAATCTGAAGATAGACAGAAAAAACCGCCATCGGAGAGGTTGTCACCAAGCCCATCGGCTGGCTCGTCTTCAGGCTCGCAAACGCCCGATTCAAGGGCCAATTCAAAACCTGGGAAGCATAGGGCAAGAAGATAGCCGTGACGACAAATGCGATGAGAAAGACCACTCCGGTCTTTAGTATCGTCCAACGCAGATCCTCCATATGATCCAAAAACCCCATATTCTTCCCCGCAAAAGCCTTCAACTTGCCTTCGTTGGGATCTGAATTGGGATCAATCATATTGTTATTCATCGGGGAAGTATTTGTACACTACATGAGCGCAATAGATGAAATACTGCCCCAATGGGGAGAAATTCAACGTTTATTCTAAGCCAATTCGAAAAACGTCTCATCACTCAAACCCTGTCCCCACCACAAGAACGGCTCTCCGTAATCCATTGACACTCACTCTCCCTTCCATAATTAACCCACCTCTTATCATTTTCACTACTCATTCAAATAGAACAAAATAACAACAACATAACAGCCAGAAAAAGGTCCAAGGATGTCATCTAAAGCCACTGCAAAAAACACCATAAAGAAGAAAGCCGCCAAAAGAGGCTCTTCCAAAGCAACTAAATACGTTTATCTGTTCGGAAAAAAGACCGATGGTAACTCTACTATGCGCAATCTGTTGGGTGGCAAAGGAGCCAACCTAGCCGAAATGACCCGCATCGGACTTCCTGTTCCTCCAGGGTTTACCGTTACAACAGAAGTCTGTACCTACTTCTACGACAATAAGCGCAGCTATCCAATAGAGCTTCAGTCACAGATGGAAGCAGCCATTGTTGCGATGGAAAAAGAAACTGGACGTAAGTTCGGTGATATCAAAAAACCTCTTCTCGTAGCAGTTCGTTCCGGATCAAGAGATTCGATGCCAGGTATGATGGATACCATCCTTAACCTAGGCTTAAATGAAGACACCGTCCGCGCACTCGCAGAACAGAGCAATAACGAACGTTTTGCATGGGATTGCTACCGCCGCTTCATTCAGATGTATGGCGACGTTGTTCTCGGCGTTCAAACTCTCCCAGGAGAAGATCATGAGCCTTTCGAAACTGTTATCGAAGAACTCAAAAAAGAGCTATATCCAAAGAACCCAGATATCGAAGACAGTAAGATTGATGCTGCTGGCATGAAGGAGCTCGTTACTCGTTTCAAAAAACTCGTTAAAAACAGAACTGGTAAAGATTTTCCTCACAGCCCTTGGGAACAACTTCAAGGCGCTCTCGGAGCTGTCTTTGGTTCATGGATGAATGACCGAGCCATCGTTTATCGCCAGAAATACGGAATCCCAAGCGAATGGGGAACCGCGATAAATGTTCAAGCAATGGTCTTTGGAAACACAGGAGAAAACTCTTCTTCAGGTGTTGCCTTCACTCGTGACCCTGCCACTGGAGAAAAGGTTTTCTACGGAGAATTCCTCATCAATGCACAAGGAGAAGACGTTGTTGCCGGTGTGCGCACGCCAGATCCAATCGCAAATCTGCAAAAGATTATGCCAAAAGCTCACGCTGAGCTCGTGAAAGTGTGTAAGACTCTCGAAAAGCATTTCAAAGATATGCAGGACTTTGAGTTCACTGTCGAAGACGGACAACTTTACATGCTCCAGACCCGCAACAGTAAACGGACCGGCCTCGCCGCAATCCGTATTGCAGTCGAGATGGTTAAAGAACGCATGATCGAC
>JAESUN010000052.1 GCA_016763045.1 Opitutaceae bacterium
TACTGAAACAAAAGTTTGCCAAAGGGCTCAAAGATCAGGCCGAGATAGAACGACTTCGCGCTTCTGGAGAGATGGTTCCGCTAGAGTTAATCACAAATCCTTTTACCGACGGTATTACGTGGAAAAAGGTTGGTCGTTGCCGGAAGGTAGGTCGGGCGAAATGATTGCTATTTCGGTAGAATAAGAATGCCAACATAGCTGAAGAGGTAGATTCTTTCTTTTCAATCAGTCTGAAAAAAGATAGAAACATGCTCTATTCATGAGAGTTCTTTTTTGCGTTATTTTATCTTTGTTGATCGTGGGGAGTGTTGTCACTTACTTGGGGCTGCCCGAAGTTCAGAAAGAACCCCGGGTTTTATATTGGGTTGTTGACGGAGTTCCGGCGCGTAAACATCAGGCGGATGTATTTGAGAAATGGATGGTCGACAATGGGTATCCGGCGGTTGATCTACGTATTGAGGTTTCAAAGAGTTATAAAGTTAATGTTGTGCAGGGAGTCTCCGGAGTAGCTGGTGATATTTTAGGCTGTTATCAGGGGGAGATAAACCTGTACCAATCCATTGGGCTTTTGGAAGATGTTACGGATATTGCTCAGGAGATGGGGTTTGATGTTTCGCATACTTATCCGGCGATTCGGCCCGCCATGTTAGTAGATGGACGTCAGTATGGGTTTCCGCGTAATGTGGGTGTGGGTATCTTCTGGGTGAATGTAAAAGCTTTCGAAGAACTGGGCCTTCCCACACCTCCTGAAATTTGGACCTTTGATGAGTTTGAACGGGTGGGCAAAGCCTATGTGCAACGTTCCAATATCCCGGATAAATTTCAATCGGTCTACTTAAGCCAAAATCTCCGGCATGGGATTCGGAATATTTTTCTGAGATCAATGGGAGTGGATATGTATAACGAAACAATGACGGGTTCTTCTCTACAGAGCCCTGAAGTCGAAGAGCTATACCACCTCTTTTATAGGTGGACAAAGGATCTGAAAATTCTTGCGACAAAGGAAGGTGCAAAAGCTCTTTCTTCAGGATCGGATGTGCAATCGAGCGCTCGACTATACCTCTTTTCTCAAGGCAATTATGGACTTCTATTTGCTGGTAGGTGGGCCTTGATGTATTTCAGGGAGATTGGGCCGGAAAAGCTTTCGATAAGTGAGATCCCTTATCAGAGTTTTCGGAACACCACTTTTGGATATGGAGCGTCTACTATTTATAAGGGGTCCAAGAATAAAGACTTAGCCTATTATTTTTTGAAATTTATGGCGAGCCCTGCCTTTAATAAGGAGATCATTCGAAATGCTGATGGACTGCCTCCCGTTCCGGAATATGCAACGGTGAAAGAGTTTTCGAAGCCTGAACAGTATCCTGAAGAGTGGGGGCTACATGATCGATTTCGTGAGGTGGCTGAAGAGATTGCTATATCGGATTCCTATTGTCCCTTTATTCCACAACGAATGGCTGAACGTTACGAACAAGCCGCCTTGGATAAATTTTTGATGAATAGGATGTCGGCGAAGGAGGCGCTCAAAGATGCGGCAGAAAGAATAGAGAACCATATCCTTGGCTTTGTTTCGCAATCAGAGCGATTGGAGAAAAAATACCGTAAACTGCTGCAGGATCAGCAAGAAATTGATCGACTACGTGCAGCGGGAGAAATGGTTCCGCTGGAGTTAATCACCAATCCTTTTTATCGGAGGTATTATGTGGAAAAAGGATGGTCATTGCCAGTCGATGATGGATGATTATGGTGCCTGTGGCTCAACTGGTGTGAAAGAGTATTGATTGGATGAAGTATTTATTTGCGTTTGCCTTAATTGGGTTGTCGGTGGCCAGTTTTTCGACTTTTTCTAATTTGTCCGAAAAAGCGGAGACGCCTGTTCTTTATTGGGTAACAGGGTATAGTGAGGAAAGGGTTAAACAGGCAGAGCTATTTGAGAAATGGATGGAGGAGAATGGTTACCCTAGGGTTGATTTGCGAATCGATGTGATTGGCAAAAAGCAGCATGAGAAAAATATTATTCAAGGAGTCTCCGGTGTAGCGGGGGATATCATTGATTGTTATACGGGTGGCGTGGATCTCTATCATTCGGTCGGTATGTTGGAAGATGTGACGGAAGTAGCTACCGAAATGGGGTTTGATCCGTCAAAGACATACCCGTTTGTTGAACCGCTTTTTTCAGTGGATGGCCGGCAGTATGCTTTTCCTCGGTTGGTTTCAGTTGGGTTTCATTGGGTAAACGTAGAAGCGTTTCAAAAGGCTGGATTGGATCCTCCGGATGGGGATTGGTCCCTTGATGAATTTGAGCAAATGGGAAAGATTTTTGTTAAAGCTCTCAATACTCCCGGAGAACGGCAGTCGGTATTTCTTACCAGAGAATTTGTGATGGTGCATCGTATTCTTATGTTAAGGTCGATGGGAGTGGATATCTTTAATGAGACCGAAACGGCATCCATGTTGGCCCATCCTGCTTATAAGGAGGTTTGTGAGATCGCCAGAAAATGGACCTATGAGGATAAAATAATCCCTAGTGAGATAGAAGCTAAGTCACTAACCACTGAGACCAGAGCCGATACCCACGTTAGCCAACAATTGTTTGCTAATGGAAATTTTGGACTCCTCTGGGCAGGGCGTTGGGGGCTGATGAGCTTCCGACTGATTGGTCCAAAGGAACTCGGCATTTGTGAATTTCCGAATGCGGGTTTTCGCAACAGTATCGTAGGAGCCTCACCGGTGGCTATCTACAAAAAATCTAAGAACAAGAAGCTGGCCTATTATTTTCTCAAATTTTTAGCGAGTGATGCTTTCAATATGAATACGGTACGAAATGCTGATGGGCTTCCACCGGTTCCTCGGTATGCAAAAATGGATGAATTCTCACATCCCAAAGAATATCCAAACGAGTGGGGGCTGCACGATGAGATTCGCGATCGCGACATGCCGCACGCGATAGAGCGTAATGCCGACGCGGAGACTCGTATGTGCAAGCGCATACGCGGCGGGCGTCTTGTCCTTTTCAACGCGAAAATAGATAAAGCCGTCGCGGAGGCACCACTCGA
>JAESUN010000053.1 GCA_016763045.1 Opitutaceae bacterium
AATTTTCAAACCAGAAAAAACATAAAAAAATATGTCCCCTGACGAGTCTCAACTGTTGATCCGCGCAAAGGAATGCATCAAAATAGAAGTCAATGCACTAAATGCAACGATGGCCTCCTTAGGCCAATCCTTTGTTGATGTTGTTCTGGAAATCGAACGGACCCTCAACGCCAACCAAAAAATAATTTTTTCCGGAATAGGAAAATCCGCTCACGTTTGTGAAAAATTGGTTGGCACATTTAACAGCATTGGAGCACCTTCTTGCTTTATTGACCCCGTAAGAGCACTCCACGGTGATCTCGGTCTCTGTTCGGAAAACGACTTGGCGATTCTTCTGAGTAACAGTGGTCAAACAGATGAGCTCATCCATCTCATCCCCCTACTCAAACGTATAGGTGTTTCAACCGTTGCCCTGACATCCCAAGCAAAATCAACAATGACAGAGTACTGTGACCTCACCCTGCTCTATCAAGTACCCAAGGAAGCTTGCCCTCTCTCCCTTGCGCCCACTGCCAGCACAACTGCTGCAATGGCCTTGGGTGACGCCCTCGCAATGGTCCTACTGGAAATGCGCGGCCTAACCCGTGAAGACTTTGCTCGTTTTCACCCCGCTGGCAACTTGGGTCGAAATCTCTTAAAAGTCACAGATATCATGCGCACTGGAGAACGGTTTCCGATACTCCCAGATACCAGCTCCCTGCAAGAAGCGATCCTTGCCATGACAAACGCACACACAGGCAGCATTGCATTGATCCACCCAAAGACCAAAGACCTCACAGGAATTCTCACCGATGGAGATTTTCGCCGGAGTGCCTTGAGTGGCCCGGATTTCATGAACCGCTCTGTCCAAGAATTTATGACACGCAACCCTGTCACAATTAAGGACCATTGCCTTGCCGTCGATGCGATCAACTCTTTTGAAACTCATACGATTAATGACCTGATTGTCGTTAATGATGCGAATCAACCCATTGGTTCTATTGACAATCAGGACCTCCCCAAAATGAGGCTCATCTAGCAGATAGAAGCAGATCCTTCATTTAAAGAAGTGAGAGAGGCCCATTTTAGTTCGCTATGCTTGGATAGCTAATCCATCCTAACCCTATCATCATGACCGCCAGCAGTCATCCAAATCCCCGTCAAAAAGCTCCAACCGAGCTCTCCTCTCTCTTCCTCTTACTCAAGGATCACTTCCAAACTCTTGATCAATTCTTAAGTGATCAAGTCCTCGCATTTGAACCGGAAATCCGTGATATAGCCGCCTATTGCCTCGAAAATGGCGGAAAACGTATTCGTTCAGCCCTCGTTTTTTTTAGTGGATGGGAAGAAGGGCCCCTCTCTCCAGGTCTTGTTCGATTAGCAGCAGTTATCGAAATGGTCCATCTCGCAACTCTCGTGCACGATGATATCATGGACAAAGCGGATCTACGTCGAAATCGTGCAACCGTTGCCAAAAAATTTGGTCCCGATACCGCTGTTCTCCTTGGAGATGCCCTTTTTTCTCAAGCCGTTCATTTGGCGACAGACTTTCCCTCCAACGAAGTATGCCGCTATGTCTCGAAATCGACCCGACGGGTGTGCTCTGGAGAAATCATGCAAACCCTTAGAGATAAGGAACTTAATAGTAATATAGAAAGCTATCGGCGCATTATTGATCTCAAAACAGCCGAATTATTTTTTGTCTCTTGTTACCTCGGGGCACGACTCACTCCATTCCCCTCAGAATATGCCGACGCAGCCGGCTCCTTCGGACGCCACCTGGGAACAGCCTATCAAATGTACGATGACCTTACGGATTTTTTTGGGAACGAAGAAATCATTGGTAAAACTCTTGGAACAGATCTTGTCAGCGGGAAGCAAACCCTTCCGCTACTGATGTTCACAGAACGGGTTGGTTCAGAAAAATCCGAACAAGCTCGTCGAAATATTCTCAACGGAGAACCTGATGCCATACAGCAAATCGCTCACCAGATGACTGATCTCGGCATTTTTGAAGAAATGGCCAGGATCACTGAAAAAGAAATTTTTTTGGCTACCGAAGCCCTTAGCCCCTTCAAAGACCTTCCTCCCTCAACCCAACTCCTCAAAATAGCCGACATACTTCGGAACCAAATAAAAGCCCTCAAGTCTGAGTAAGAAACGATTAATTAGGTTGATAGAATCCTATTCATATCTACAGTTCCCGAAGTTCTAGCACGCAATGGATGTCGCAAAATCATTAAGCAAGACGATCACCGTCACTCCTGAACGCCAAAAAGAGGCCAGCGCGGACTGGATTGCTGTGCAAAAAGTCCAGGCAGGCGATGTAGCTGCCTTTGATCCACTTATCCTCAAATATAGGGAAAGGGTTTACTCCGTTATCTATAACCTGACATCCAACAGAGAAGATGCTTCCGACCTTACTCAGGATACTTTTATTAAGGCCTTTAAATCGATCACTCGTTTTCAGGGGAAATCCAGTTTTTTCACTTGGCTATACCGGATAGCAGTCAATTCGACGCTCTCCCACCTCAAGAAAAATCGTTTTAGGCACTTTTTCAGCTTCGAAAAGATCACTGAAGAGGATAAATCAGGTGCATTCGTTGAAGGACTTATTGCCAATAACACCTCTGACAAAAGTACTCTGGTCAATGAATTACAGGAAAAATTGAACGAAGCGCTCCAAAAGCTGTCTTTCAACCATAGGACCGTTGTAACTCTCTTTGAAATTGACCAACTCAGCCATAAAGAAATCGCAGAAGTCCTTGGATGCTCCGAGGGAACTGTACGTTCACGGCTCCACTACGCAAAACAGGAACTACAAGCCCCGTTACAGGATTATCTAAAATAAGACGTATGCCCCCAGATAACAAAACGCCAAAACCCTCTCTAGAACAGTTACTCAAATTTAAGAGACTCGAAAAGCCAGAGCCTGCTTTCTGGGAAAAATTTGATCGTGAATTACGTCACAAGCAATTGGCATCCTTGGTCGAGAAACAACCTTGGTATAGTCAGTTTAAAGGCTTCGCTCTTCTTTTCGCTCGGAAATCGTCTCCAGTTGCAGCCTTCGCAGTCGTTTTAACGATTGGTTATTTTTCACTTACATCATCCTTCGTTCAGACAAAAAATCAGCCTACTCCAGACTCAACGCTTCCCTCAGGAAACCTCGCTCAAATAGAGGTAGAGGTTCCCGAAGTAAAAGTCGAAGCAGTAGCCCCTGAGCTAGCAAATGAGGCCATCGTACCCAGCTTTCGAGCAGAAGCCCGCTATGTGACCAATATCATCTCTAAGCCCAGAGTGAGCGGCCAAAGATTTGAGACAATATCAACGCCTCAGGCATTTCTCGCCAATTTTTCGCAAGATCGCAAATATGTGGCCAAGACCTTTTCGACACAGCCAACTATTGGCCGTTCCTTTCAGAAAAAGGCCATAACCCAGTTCTAATAACAGATGCGACCGCCCAAGGCCTCGCAGATTCTGGTGTTTTTGCTAACTGCGCTTTACGGAGTTCTTCCATATGGTGGATATAGCCAAGAAAGTGATTTCTTAGCTCTTCAAACAAACCTGATTAAACTCTATAAAGAACATGCTTCAGCCGTTGTTCGTGTTAACGTAGGGTACGAAGATCTGGATGAGAATGGAAAGCCCAGTAATTTTAAATTAATCTCCTCTGGCTTTTTTATCAGCGATACCGGAAGAATCCTGACAAACTCCACTGCCTTACCTAAAGGAATCAGAATTTGGATTGAGAAAGATGGTCTTTCCTATGTGGCAGAATTAATCGGCTACGACTCCAAAACCGGCATTGGATTGCTACAAGTGATCAATCTACCGAAAACTTTTTCGTATATTTCTCTTGCTCACGACAACCCACCTCCGCCGATCAGTACATTGGTCTTAACGATTACCAGCCCACTCGATTTCAAACCGACACCAGCACTAGGAATGATCAATGGATTCGAAAGCAATTTCTTCGATGATTCGTTTCCCTTCACCTATTCTCGAATAAGCATTTCACTCAGTGACGGAGAAACGGGCTCTCCCGTTCTCGACCTTTCTGGAAATCTAGTCGGGATTACAGTTGGAAATATTCCCCAAGTCCGCTCGTCATATATCGTCCCCTTTAAAGCTCTGAAGAAAATCGTTAAAGACATTCTGAAAGATGGGAAAGTCCACTATGGAACAATCCCCGTTACTTTCGCCGAACGCCCCGATCCCTTAAGAGGCTCTAAGCAAATCTACATTTCCAGTATCATCCCAAACAGTTCTGCTGAAAAAGCAGGTCTTAAGGTAGGAGATATTTTACATTCGATCAGAGGGGCGAATATTCAGAGTAAAGAAGATATCAGAAACCTCGTCTTCCATTCCAAAATAGGCGATTTTTTGATCGTAGAAATTAAGCGAAATGAAGGAGTTCTTGATTTTGCAATTCCTGTCGAAAAGCCACTAGTTGTCAAACCTGCCGCCTTCGTTGAGCCACGACCGGAACCCACAGAAGAACCCCTTCTGCCCGATGTTCCAACATTGTAGGAATAAGTCTTTCCCCGATACTTCTTC
>JAESUN010000054.1 GCA_016763045.1 Opitutaceae bacterium
AACCAACTCCGAATTGTCCAATCAGGTTACTATTCTTCTCACCACCACTATCGGCAATCGCTTTAAGAAACTTCTTGGAACCAGAATGCGCAATCATTCCAAGATTTTCGATCATCTCTTCCCGAGTCATTCCAACTCCCGTATCTTCTATTGTAATCGTCCCGGCTTCTTCATCGGTAGAGATCTTGACTTCCAGCTCTAGCTGATCATCCAAAACATCGCTCTCTGTCAGGTGCAAATGACGAAATTTTTCTAACGCGTCTGATGCATTAGAAACCAATTCACGCACGAAAATTTCTTTTTCCGTATAGAGGGAATTGACGACAATATCGAGGACTTGCTTGATTTCCGCTTGGAATTCAAATTTCTCAGTATCAGGTTTACTCATGTTTCAAATAATTGATCTTTTCTTACGTAAAGGAAAATTCTCTAAGAGACAGCCCCCCCTCCGCAAGCTCGAACTTGGAACCTGACCTTCTTTTGCCGAAAAAAGGGTGCTCAATCTTCGACAATTTCCACTCTCCCATCAATTTCCCCACTTTGAAAATAGCCGTTCTCTCAGATACCCATAACAGTATTCCTTCATTTTTGTTAAAAGAACTTCAATGCTCAGACGAAATCTGGCATTTGGGCGATGTTTGTTCTCCGAAAACGATTCGCCCGCTGGAGGCACTCGATATTCCTCTCAAAATCATCGAAGGAAACTGCGACTCCCCTTTCCTCTGGAAAAAACATCTCCTCATCACACATGCCGGAATACGTTTCTTTCTTGTTCATATACCACCACGTAAACCACCTAAAGATGTAGACGTTATCCTACATGGACACACACATGAACCGTGCGATAAAATGCAATCTGGGATAAGATGGTTAAACCCAGGATCCATCAGCCAGCCACGAGGTGGATCACCAGCCAGTTTCGGGTGGTTGAATATCCAAAAGAATAAAACCTTTAGTTGGTCTCTTTCCACATTTTCCTGATGGTTCTAACGCAAGCCATCTCATATTTTGACTTTCTAGACGTCCCTCTTAGAGGACGTTTAAAGCCAATCGGGAAATCCATCCTTATATATAAAGCGCTTACACCAATCTGAATATACGCCAAGTCCGCGCGATGGCAACAAGGCACTGGGTAGAAGCTATGAGAATCAAGCCTAATAGCGGTCGGTCCATAAACAGGCATACGCTAACGATCAAATACCATTGAGCTTCCTCAAACAGAAAAAAACGGAGATTTCTCTGAACAAAGTCGCCACCCGATAATCCACTCCAAAGTTGAATACCGAATTCATGCTCTGTAAATAATTTCAAATAGGGCAAATAACCAATAAGGAATATGCAGATCAATCCCAATATAAATGGAAGTTCGGAACCTGACCGATGAAAAGACACTAACGTAAGAGCAAAGATGACAAAAGGGAATTTAACGAGATCGGCCCACTTGTCATAAAAAGAACCTTTTCGACAAGCTATTCCTCGATAGCGCGCGAGTTGTCCGTCCATACAATCGATAATGTAAGCTACTTGGAGCACCGCTCCAACCATAATGAGGCCAATGGTATTACCCCAATAGATCAGTGCGCTGGCAACGAGGGTGAGAATGAAAGAAAGAACTGTTAAACGATTTGGAGTGATCGCTGGCCAATCGGCAACCACTGACAAAATCAACTTGGCGACTGGTGAAGCGAACACGCGCGACCACCACTCTTGTCGAGGTTGAAATGTTTCTGCCAGACGTTGTGCTCGTTGCTGATATTCCATGCCGAAACTACTATTTCTCCATTGGTTTCAGAAGCTCTCCGTGTTGATTGAGATGAATCTGACGGCCCCGTTGCCAGCTTCGAACGATGCCATAGTAAAACTGACTGCCGGCGAAAACCCAAAGCATGGGAACAAGCATATCAAAGATAAGAGCTCCTGAGAGGATGAAGACAAAGACCGCTTCGTTAAAGAGAAAGAATTTTCGCTGTTCTCGAAAAAACCAGAGAAGGTTCCTTTTGAAGCCCTTTCCCAGTCCAGCCTGGGTCGTTTTCTTCTTCCTGATCGTAGTCGCCGTTGTGGATGATTTTTCCAAATATCCACTATCATGCTCTACTTCGATAACGATGGTTACGTATTTAACGTAAACCCGCAGCGAGTAAAATGCGACTCCAGTAAAAGCTAGAAAAACCACTTTAACATCTTGAACCTGTGAATACGCTGCATATGCCACCGCACTAAACCAGAAAAAAATCTGGATCTGGTCAGTTACCTTATCAAAGTAATTCCCCAAACGACTTGAGCTGCCTCGGTATTTCGCCATCTGCCCATCCATACAATCCAGTATGTGGCTCACGTTGATAAGCACCGCTGCAATAATGAAATTGATTTGGCCGCCCACAACAATCAAGACACTGGCGATAAGAGCTACAAGCAGGGACAGAACTGTAACGAGGTTTGGGGTTAACCATTTTACTTCAACGACGAACCAATTTGCAAAAATAGCCAATGGGGAAGTGAAAAAAGAAGACCACCATTCATCATCCTTGTTTTTCGTCTCCCATAAACGCTCTAGCTTCTGGTTCATCTTACGCACTATTGGGCAATGGATCGGAGTCGAAAGAGCTTGCGCCTTCAAATCGAGGAAGCACCTTTTCTCCCGATATCCATTGCTGCAATCGTTGGTAATCAGCCGCATGATCAACTTCTGTCCAGAAAAAGCCTTTGATATCCACGTGGCGTATTACGTCACCGTCTTCGATAAACTCGTAAAGAACTCCTTCCCACCAGTTTCGATAGTCTCCAGATTGAACCATTCCCACCAAGCCTTTCTTGAATTTTCCCACAAATGCCGCTGCGATGCGGACGATCCCCACATATTCGCAATCCGTCTCATGATTCTTTAATTGGTTCCCAGTCTTAAGAATGCGATCACCTTCAACACCGAAACGAAAATCGGCCGTTTCGATTCTCGTGGAATCAGAAAGCATCACGACTGGTTTCGTCTGAGAGAGGGCTATATCTAGAATTTCATCCTCAACGAACAAATCGGCATTGAGCAAGAGAACGTCTCCTTCCAACAATTCTCGAGCAAACCACAATGATGCGATACTGTTCGTTACCCTGTAAAAGGGATTATAGAAGAAGTTTACGCCGGAATCCAGTTCATCAAGGATCAACTCACTCTCAAATCCTGTGATAACAGATATATCGTCAATACCGCGATTTCGAAGCATTGCTACCATTCGACTGATCAAGGTTTGCCCCTCGACTTCAATAAGACACTTTGGTTTATCGCCGATTACTCCCTGGATTCTAGATCCAAATCCGGCTCCCATAATAATTGCTTTCATTAATTTATTCTTTCTTGTTGTGTTCGTTTGCTTGAGTGAACGATGTTCTCTAAGCCTACAATTAGTTCCTTTATTTCCGCTTCATCCTGATCCCCCATATGACTGACACGAAAAAGCGTGTCTTTCAGCCCGCCTCCACTAGGAGCCGCTTCAATCCCATACTCTTCGCGGAGTTCACCCACCAATTCAAAGGCCTTGATCGTTTCACAAACGAGAGCGGTCAGAGCATTTGACAATCGATCAGGCAGTGCCCGAAAGGGTAAGTTCTTAACTGCTTCACGGAACGCGAACGCACGATTCTCGTGATCAATACACATGTTCTCCAAACCCACGCTTCTGATGTCGTAGAGCCGCTGATGCAGCTGGACTAACAGGCCAATTGCGGGCGTATAAGGCAACTGTCCTCGGGTTTGATTTTCAAGGTAGTTTTGCAAATTCAAGTAAAGTGTTTTGGGTTTCCGTTCTGCCAACCGATCAAGTGCCCTTTGGGCTAAGGCGACAAAGGCCAGCCCCGGAGGCAACGCCAAGGCCTTTTGCGAACTCAGAATCGCAACGTCCACGCTCCATTTATCCATAAAGAATGGATCCGCCCCGATAGTGCTAATGGCATCGACAATAAACAACAAATTATACTGTTTAGCAATTTTCCCAATCGATTCGATATCGTAAAGATGTCCTGTGGAAGTTTCATGGGCATTGATTAACAATGCAGTGAAATCTCCCGCTGAAAGTGTTTTTTTGAGTTGGAGTAAATCCAGATCACAACCGGGCGCTAATTCGATTTCTTCAAAGGCAATGGAATGAACCGTGCAAAGGTCGCACCACCTTTTTCCGAAAGTTCCGCCGTTGATGACTAATGCTTTATCTGAAGAGTCCAGCAGATTCAAAACAGCCGCTTCCATCGCGGCCGTTCCGGAAGCCGTCAAAAGCGCAACAGAGCCCTGTGTTTGAAAAACATACTGCAACCCCTCAAGTATCTCCTTTGTAAAATCGGAAAACTCGGGCGTTCTGTTGTAAGGCGGCTGCTCAGAGCCTAAAGCCAGAATATGCTTAGGGATGGCAACTGGCCCTGGTGTGAATAAATATTTTTTTCGAGGCTTCATTTCAGCGTAATGGCCCACACTTCACTTTTCCACTCCGATTCCAACGTTTATTTTTAATAAAGGCTATTTATTCCGATTCATTGTATGCGAGACTCGCCCTCCGCATCTAGTCTGATCAGCAGGAACATGAAATCTCTAGAGACTTCTCTTTCTCATACCAGACAGATTCATCCACATATTTTTGCGAAATAAGAACTTCATTATATCCGTATTTTAAATACATCTACAACATACCCAAGAAGGTAGCCTTATATTACCGCTTAAAGGAGCTAATTCAGCTGACAGGCATCAGCCCCCGTGCGCTCCGAAACAATAGAAAACCTAATCATCTACTCATTCAAAAAAAAGAGGCAGCCCATCATGGGCTGCCTCTTTGCAATGATTAAAAAACGGAAGTCTTGTTTTACAAAATCAATTCAGACCGATCCAACTTCCGAATGAAGAGCCATATCTTACAATCAATCCGGCAAAAACGACCGAAACGATCGAAATTAGCTTAATCA
>JAESUN010000055.1 GCA_016763045.1 Opitutaceae bacterium
AAGACATTGCGTCAAATATCCAGTGAAGTGAGAGACATCGCAGGACGGGCAAAAGAAAAAAAGCTAAGACCCAACGAGCTCAGTGGCAGCACCTTTACCATCTCAACATTGGGCATGTTCGGTATTGAAAGCTTCTTTGCCATTATCAACCCACCCAATGCTGCTATCCTTTCAGTTGGTACCATCGTCAAAAAACCCGTCGTGGATACCAATGACGCGATCATCGTCGGTCATCGCATGCGTTTAGGCTTGAGCGGCGACCATCGTGTTGTCGACGGAGCAACAGGCGCTCGTTATCTAGCAGCTTTGAAGGAACTCATCGAAACCCCAGCACTCATGTTGGTTTAATTCAGAACGAATCACTTCCAAAGACTTACGGTATTCATCAAAAAGCCGAGGCGCATTTCGTCTCGGTTTTTTGTCCCTATCTATCTCTTCTTTAGAGGCTATTCAGCCCGCTCAGCCGCGTCACTTTCGATCGCCTGACAGAGTGCATCCAATCGCTGCCGTGTCACTTCCTTGATCCCAGATAATTCACTTATCTCCGATACCTTTTCGCGAGCAAATAGGTAAAATTTGATCTTAGGCTCCGTACCACTCCCACGAACCGCATACGAATAGCCATTGGCTAACTCCAAGAAATACAAGTCTTGAGAAGGAATTAATTTCCCATCCGTGTCCTTGATCGTTTCACGACCATAGTCAGTGAATTTTGTGACATCATTTCCATCAAAGGATTTTGGTGGATTCTCCCGGTAAGAAGCTAATATATTTTTAATTTTCGCCGAACCCGAAGCACCTTCGTAGTAAATCTGCCCCAAACTCTCCAAGTAATAGCCATACTTAAGGTAAATAGAATCGAGATAATTCAACAGAGTCCGGCCTTCTTTCTTCAAGGAAGCCGCAAGCTCACAAAAGGTAAGACAAGCGGAATTTCCATCCTTATCCCGCACAAAATCCGTGGGTAAATAACCATAGCTTTCTTCTCCACCAAAGGCATAGAAGGTACTGTATTGCTGCAACAACTCACAGCGTTTACGAAAATCCGTTTGATCGTAATCGAAGCTCAATCCCGTCTCTTCACGGAGTTTCACTTTAAGCTCTTCTTCATAATCCTGTATCTTTTCACCAATCCACTTAAAACCAGTCAACGTATTAACAACTTTGATACCATGGCCTTCACCAATAGCATCTTGAAGCGGCGAAGTCACAAACGTTTTAATAAGAGCTACGGACTGACTGCCCTCCTGAGGAATCCAGCCCAATTCCTTGAATTTTGAAATACGATACTCCGCCAAAGCAGAACCCACCTGATTACCCGTCAGGAGAACCATCTCTCCCTTCGCTGATCGAACAGCCACGCCCATCCGGTCACAATCAGGATCTGTCGCCAGAACAACATCCGCTCCTTCTTTTTCTGCTAAACGAATAGCCAAAGTGAGCGCTTCTGGATTTTCAGGATTCGGAGACTTGACCGTAGGGAACTGTGGATCCGGTTCATCCTGCTCTGCCACCGTCAGCAGATTGATCCCCGCTCGCTTCAACATCGGAACCGAAGCGATTCCACCCGTTCCATGAATGGGGGTAAAGACAACCTTCAAGTCACTCCCCTCAAAAACAGACCCATCGATAACCGTCCCAGCGATGATTTCCAGATACGCCTCGTCCACAGCCTTCGACAACGTCACCACTCCAGAGATATCTTTTTCCAAAAAGGCAGGAACCTCATTCATTGCGACCTTTTCGACCTCTGCAATAATCCCTGTATCATGCGGAGGAACCACCTGGGCTCCATCTTCAAAATAGGCTTTGAACCCATTATCATGAGGAGGATTATGACTCGCCGTGATAACCACTCCGGCATGCGCTCCTAAATAACGAACGGAAAAACTCAATTGAGGCGTAGAACGTGGCCCATCATAAATAAAAGCAACCCCTCCGAGTTTCGTCCAAGCAGACGCAGCCAATTCACAAAACTCCCGTGAAAAGTGACGCGCATCGTGCGCTATCACTAGTTTAGGCAGATCAAACCTCTGCTCCGCTTTCAACCGTGCCTCCGTGTAGCGGAATAATCCGATAATCGCTCTTACCATCGTATATTCATTGAGCAAATTACAACCAATGGAAGCATGTTCCGGCGTTCCCGAGGCAGAAAGAGTGCCCGTTTCACTAGCAGTCGCCACAGCACCGATCGTTCGTCCGCGCATCCCTCCTGTCCCAAAAGCAAGATACTGGTAGAAACGGTCATTTAACTCCGAAAAATATTCTTTCTCAAGAAGGTCTCTAATACTAGTAACCGCCCAATCAGGAAGAAAACCTCCATTCAACCATTCAGATAGATTTTCAACGGTACTCTTCAAAAGCTTTCCGCTTTCTTCCGCTGCTTCGATTACTGGAATCAACTCATGAGGCATAGATATGACTCAAACTCCCTCTTCCCATTGGATCAAGAATCAAAGTTACCACTCACCATAATCTAACAGCTGTAAAATATCTCTGATAATGCGCACATGCCCTTGACTGCCCCAAGGAACCCTTCAGGGTTTTCGCAACAGTTATACCCCTCTTTTTACTTTCTCACCCCAAGCATTCGATGAACAAGCCCAACATTATATTTATCCTCATTGATGATATGGGTTGGAAGGATCTGGGCTGCTACGGTAGCTCTTTTTATGAGACTCCTCATATCGATAAACTGGCTTCCGAGGGAATGCTTTTCACAGATGCTTATGCGGCTTGCCCCGTTTGTTCTCCCACTCGAGCCAGCATCCTGACAGGCAAGTATCCGGCTCGAGTTGGGGTCACCCAATTCATCGGCGGCCACACAGTCGGACGCCTCGAGGATGTTCCTTATTTTCACCAACTCCCCATGAGTGAACGCAGTCTAGCGCAGACCCTAAAGGATCATGGGTATGCGACCTGGCATGTAGGCAAATGGCATCTAGGGAACAGCCCTACCAGCCCAACAGACCATGGGTTCGACATCAATATTGCAGGCTGTGATTGGGGAATGCCTCAAAATGGCTACTTCAGCCCCTGGAATATCGAAACCCTCGAAAATGGAGAAGACGGTGAGTATTTAACAGATCGCCTGACCGACGAATCGATTCGCCTCATAAAAGAAGCAGATGCCGATCAACCCTTCTTTTTAAACCTCTGGCATTACGCCGTCCATACCCCCATTGAATCTCCAGATCCTCTCATCCAAAAATACGAGAAGAAAGCGGCTCTATTGGGGCTCGATAAAGAAAATCCATTGGAAGAGGGAGAAAACTTTCCCTGCCAACATAAAAAACATCTTAAAGTCCAACGCCGAAAATTTCAATCCGACCCAGCCTACGCCGCAATGGTCGAGAACCTCGACCAAAACATAGGACGTTTGATGAACGCTCTCGAAGAATCCGGCCAAGCCGATAATACCCTTATCATTTTCACCTCCGATAACGGTGGCCTCTCTACTGCAGAAGGTTCTCCGACCAGCAACGCTCCCCTCCATGAAGGAAAAGGCTGGATGTATGAAGGTGGGACCAGAGAACCCTTGATCATTAAATGGCCCCATAATGTCCCAGCTGGCAGCCGATCCTCGACTCCCTTAACCAGCACCGACTTTTATCCAACACTACCGGAAGCCGCTGGCATCGACCCGCTACCTCACCAGCATGTTGATGGAAAAAGTTTTATCCCCCTTTTCAACTCAGAACCACTCGAGAGAGGCCCACTTTTCTGGCATTATCCTCATTATTCAAATCAAGGAGATACGCCGGGTTGCTCCATTCGCGATGGCGATTGGAAGTTAATTCACTTTTTTGAAGACGATCGCCTAGAGCTTTACCATCTGGCAAACGATCTCTCCGAAACCACAAACCTAGCTGAAACCGAGCCGAAAAAAACAAAAGAATTGAAGCAAAAACTCGACGATTGGAAAATCTCCGTTGGTGCCCTCATCCCGAAAAAAAACGTGAACTACATTCCCTAAAACAAGACATCTTCTTAGCCACTTTATTTATATTCAACTTGTCATGACCAAACTAAAAATACCCTTAATCCTCCTCTCTCTACTGACAGCGGCAACATCCTGTGTTTCCAGTCCTCCGAAGCACGACGCATACATCTGTGCTGCTGTTAATAAAAGCTATGTCATTGGTTCAAAGATAGTGACAACCGGTGGCCTTCGCTTAAGAGATGATGCAGGAGAGTGGCAACATTTCGGCATCAACGATCACAGTATCGGCGCAGTGTCGTTTGACCCTCGGGACCACAACGTTTTTTATACTGCAGCTCTGAACGGCGCGTTACGCACCCTTGATGGAGGTAAGTCTTGGCGCATTATGACCAGTTGGGATATTACCGAACCCAAAGACATCTGCGTCGATCCCCATTCCCCTGATACAGTCTACCTGGCACATCCCGGTGGCGTCGCGGTTTCACCTGACCAAGGGATGACGTGGCTTCGCAAAGAAAACGGCCTACCTGATCGCGGAAAATATACTCAAACAATTGAAGTCGATCGCGCTCATCCGGGTCGCGTCTTGGCTGGTTGTGAAATAGGATTCTACTTAACAGAAGATAGCGCAGAATCCTGGCGTCAAGTTCTGGCTACCGATGAAACCGTAGACGATATTCAGCAATCACCGCACGACCCAAATCTTTGGATTGCCGTCACACAGAGCGCTGGGGCCTGGATTTCGCATGATGGCGGAAAAACATGGGAAAACATCGCAGGAGTCCCATCCGCCAACGCACTTTACAATATTGCTTTTGATGCAACAAATCCTCAACGCCTCGCGATCGGCAGTTACACCTATGGCGTGTTGACCTCCGAAGACGGCGGCGACACCTGGACAGAGCGAAATGCTGGCCTGCCTGAACTACACCACGTCTGGCGCGTGGGAATAGATCCCGACACAGGGCGACTCTACGCCAGTGTCTATCAAACCGCTCTCTTTATCTCAGATAATTTCGGCCAAACATGGCAAAATGCCGGGCTCGAAGGTTCGGCTATTAACAGTTTTGTCTTTTTGCCCAAAACACAGAAATAAGCCACAGCCCTCTTTCCTTTTAGATATGAAATCACAACTACTTCTAGCTTTATCTCTAGCCGCTCTTATCTCCATTTCGGCATCAGCGCAGCCCTCCTACGAGGCGCCTCCGCCAGACCTAACCGTGGTGGAAGACGCCTCCCAACGACGGGCGCAGTACATGGAACGTGTCGATGAAGTGCTCACATGGCGTGCTGGTCTTGGAACAGAGAACATGGGAATGGCGACGATCTCGGCCAAGCTCATCCTGGGCCAAGATATCGATAAATGTTCCGAGCGCGTTATCGAGTTGATGCAAACGCCTGGCACCGGACCCTTCTGGATGTTTCCGGTCGCTGGATTAGCTTTCACTGGACGTGATCTTCTCTCACCCGAAGCACAAGCTTCCATCAGAGATGCATGGCGGACCACCTTTCAAATGCGTGGCGATACCGAAAACCATTTCGCGATGTACTACGCCGCTCTCTACCTCATGTCGGAACTTTATCCGAATGAGCCTGGCGACAGTTGG
>JAESUN010000056.1 GCA_016763045.1 Opitutaceae bacterium
AATTGTTTTCGCGCATTGGCAGGTGATCCCTCTCGGGAGGCAATTATTGATATGTATCCGGAGCGTAAAGCGTTGAAGGCAGGTATGCTATTGGCTGTTTCGATTGCCTTATCACGACGTTGGAAAGCGAATATTTCCGAACATAGAGTGGGGGTTGTGTTGCCTCCTGGTATTGGGGGGACGGTGGCAAATCTTGCATTGGCTCTGGCGGATAAAACACCCGTTAATTTGAATTCCACAATAGGAGAGGCTTCGGTGAAAGCATGTCTTCGCAAAGGGGAGATTTCGAGAATGGTCTCGGCCGGAGCTTTGAAGAAGAAAATCCCTACGTTTCCTTGGCCTGATGAGGTATTAGATATCAAGGATGAGATAACGGCTTGTGGGAAGTTATCCATAGTGGGTTGGTTGATTGCGATAAAGCTGCTTCCTGTTGCTCTTTTGATGAAATGGCTAAAGGTTCCGAAGGAAGGCGGGCGAAGAGAATCGTGTTTGTTGTTCACAAGTGGTAGCTCTGGAGAGCCGAAGGGGGTTGTTTTGACACATCGTAATGTAATCGCAAATACGCTCCAGATTGGCCATTCATGTATATTGCCTTATGGGTCTTCAATGATGGCCTGTTTACCTATCTTTCATAGTTTCGGTTGTACGGTGACGTTATGGTATGCTCTGAGTAATGGAGTCAAAATTGTTTCATATCCAACTCCTTTGGAAACACGGAAAATTGCCGAAATAATAGAGGCAGAAAAAGTAAATATTTTTGTGGGTGCGGCTACCTTTTTACGTCCTTTCTTAAAAAAAGCGACCCGCGATCAAATAGGAAATATGGATTTCATCATAGCGGGTGCGGAAAAATTGCCGCAAAAGCTCTACGATGCTTTTCTTGAGGATTTTGGGGTGCCCATTTACGAAGGATATGGCCTTACCGAAACTTCGCCGGTTCTCAGTGTTAACCGTCCGTCAGGGTTGGGTGAAGTGGATGAGGGAACAGAGAAGGGCGCTACGAGAGCGAAGGTTGGATCTGCGGGCCCACTGTTAGAAGGAATCAGTGCACGGATTGTTGACGTGGATTCGCGCAAGGATCTTCCCTTGACTGAAGTAGGGCTGCTCTGGGTGAAAGGAGCCAATGTTTTCGAGGGTTACCTTGGGGATGCCGAAACAACGGAAAAAGTGATTAAAGATGGATGGTTTAATACAGGTGATTTGGCACGTTTTGATGAAGACGGGCTTCTTCACATTGAGGGGCGTTTATCTCGATTCTCTAAGATCGGAGGAGAAATGGTCCCGCATGGATTGGTGGAGGAACGCATCGAGGAGGCGATGAATTGGGGAGGGGACACTCAAGTAGTGTCTATCGTCGGCGCACCAAATGAAGTAAAGGGAGAGGCTTTGGTTCTCCTAACAACGGAAGAGATTTCAATAAAAGAGTTGAGGGGACAACTAGTCGAAGCGGGGTTACCCAATCTTTGGATTCCTAAGCTGGTATATAAGGTGGCAGTGATTCCGGTCCTCGCGAACGGGAAGTGTGATTTGAAACAATGCGAATCTTTGGCTATCGATATGATGGCGCGGATGTACGCTGATTAAGTTATCTTTTCTTGTTTGATTATTGCCCCATTTATTCGAGCACACTTTCTCTAGATTGCTCTTTTTCGCTTAAAACTCGATTACCTGTGGTCAATGGAGGTGGAGGTCGCGAAACAGGTGGAGGTCGTGGAGTAGGTGCAGGGGGGGTATAAGTTGGTTTGTTAGTAGAGGTCTGTGTTTTTGGTGCAGATGGGGGGAGATGCACTCTCACTGGTTGAGTGGTCCGGGGGGTTATACCAATGGGCCCTGTTGAAGTGGATTTGGTAGAAGTGTATACTTTTTTTGGTGGTTTCGGAATCGGAAGTGCATCCGAGGGAGGCGAATGCCGAGGAGGTGTTGGGGTGACCTCTGGTTCTGGATGGTCTGTATGCTGATGTTGATTTGGGTGGTCCGTGTGGTGATATTGGTTTGATTCGTGATGTCTATGCCGGCTGTTTCCTGACCACCTTCTATGGTAAGGGCTAAAGTAAGATGGGTAACTGAGATACGACGTGTAGAAAAATGTATTTCGTCTGACGTTTGCAGCTTGTTCTTCTGCGATGAGGAGACGGTATTCGAGGTCTTTAATATACTGATCTGTTTCAGTTTGATTTCTGAGGTCGGCTAATTCTTCCGAGTTTTTTATTTCGAGTGTATCGATTAAATTATTTACCGGTATCATCGGGTATCGTGCTCGAAAATCTTTCCAATAAGCGATTTGATAGATGGTCGGTGCATAGATGAAATCCGGATCTGAAAGTTTTTCCTCTTTTAAGGCCAGGCCCTCTTTTTCAAGTATAGCGAGGCGTTTGATTTCGTCTTTTTTGTTTAGTTGAACTTCTTCTTCGGAAACGAGATCGAAATCGGATACGATATCGTTCTTTAAGATGATTTCTCCTCGATCAAAGAAAAGCACGAGGGTCTCGTTGATTTCCATGAAGCCGGAAGGATCTCCTAATAAATCGAGAACCGTATCCTTTGAATCGCCGATTTTTATTTCATTACTAAAAGCACATGTTGCACTGGCAATCATGCTCCAGAGAATGAGTTGCAATACTTTCATGCTTAAAAGTATGGAGGAAATGGAAGTTTTGCAACTTTCGCTTTTTTTAAAGGAAAGCGGGGGTGACTGGGCATGGAAAACCCGACTGATCCTTTTCGGATGAAAGCCGGGTTTGCGCAGTCGAATTTTTTTAAGGAATTCGGTTACATTTTGTATGGAAGAGGGAATCTAGCACAAAGCTCCAAGGTGATTGCTTTTGCTTTGGCGATGGCTTCTTCCGATTCAATATTCGAAACAACAAGGCTAATTGCTCCCGCAATCTGTCGCATTTCGTTTTCTTTCATCCCTCTTGTGGTAACAGCGGGTGTCCCGATCCGGAGTCCACTTGTTTGGAAGGGACTGCGGGTTTCGCCTGGGACGGTATTCCTGTTTGTTGTGATATTGGCTTTTTCAAGAACGAGTTGAGCTTTTTTTCCGGTGGTGTCTGGATGGCTTTTCCGAAGATCAGCTAGCATCAGGTGGTTGTCTGTTCCGTCGCTGGAGAGGAAAAATCCATGTTCTTTCAAGGCTGTAGCCAAAGCTGAGGCATTTGCAATGACCTGTATTTGATATTCTTTGAAGGCAGGTTTAAAGGCTTCCTGAAAGCAGACGGCTTTCCCTGCAATCACATGAGCGAGAGGACCTCCCTGACCACCAGGGAAAATAGCAGAATTAATAATTTTGGCATACTTCTCTCCACATAGAATGAGACCGCCTCTGGGACCCCTAAGGGTTTTATGAGTGGTCGTTGTGGTGAAGTCTGCGTAAGGAACTGGAGAAGGGTGTAAGCCTGCGACCACAAGTCCTGCGATGTGCGCAATGTCTGCCAGCAAATAGGCTCCGACAGATTTTGCGATTTCTGACATCCGTTTAAAGTCGATGATTCTCGGATAGGCGGAAGCACCAACGGTGATCATTCGAGGTTTTTCTTTTTCCGCCTGCTCGGCCAGAGCGTCGTAGTCAATCCGCCCATCTTCAAGGTTTACGCCATAGTGGCATACGTTATAAAGTTTTCCGCTGAAGTTGACTGGGCTTCCATGAGTGAGATGACCACCGTCAGAGAGATTCATCGTCATGATCTTATCTCCAGGGTTGAGGACTGCGGTATAGACTCCAAAGTTCGCCTGACTCCCTGAGTGAGGTTGGACGTTTGCATGTTCAGCACCAAAGAGTTCTTTTGCCCGGTCAATGGCCAGTTGTTCTACGACATCTACATGTTCGCAGCCACCGTAGTATCGTTTGCCGGGGTAACCTTCAGCGTACTTATTGGTTAGGACACTCCCTTGAGCTTCCATGACAGCTGGTAAGGTAAAGTTTTCGGAAGCGATAAGCTCAATATGAGTTTCCTGGCGGTTTCGCTCCTGCCCGATAGCTTTGTAAATAGCAGGATCCAGCTCAGCAAGAGGAGTGGGATCTAAGTATGAAGGATTGATATTGAGATCAGACATAATCGTATGTGCAAGAAGAGGAGAATTGTTCCGAACTATTTGGCAAGCAGTGTTTTTACAAAAGAGACAAGAGAGGGGATGGATTCGACCATACTATCTCGACAGTTTTCGTAATTATTTAGGGCCATCCCATACGGATCAGGGATTTCCTCCTCTTCAACATTGGGAATGAATTCCCTCATGAGATAAAGGTTTTTGGGAAGAGGATCTGCATGCATCTGGATGATGGATCGATGTGACTCTGTCATACAGAAGATGGCGATAGCCTGATCTATCAAGTCTTGGTTAAGGGGTTCACTTGCATGGTTTTTCAGAGAGATTCCAACATTCTTCAATGCTTTGACAGAATTAGTTGAAGGGGATTGTCCGGGCATGGTGGAAACACCTGCCGAAATGATTTTGAGCGACTTTAGAGGTTCCTCTTCTGCATCGAGCGCGTGGCGAAACAATCTCTCGGCCATGGGGCTTCGACAAATATTTGCTGTACAGACAAAAATAACTAGATCCCGTTGATCAGACATAAGCCAATGAGTTTGTGGAAGAAGTTTCTGCTGGCAAATCTCAAATCGATGAGAGCTTACCGAGCCCTTCCAAGGCTTTGATTAGAAAGTAAGCCCGTTGAAGGATATCATCAGTCAGAGGAGGAGAAGAATCCTCTTCGGCGATAGAAGGTTTCTCTTTTTTGACTGATTGATGTTGGCCTTTTAAGGCTTGGTTATTTTGGAAATCTTTCATCAAACGGGCTTCGTCATAACGATCCTTCACAACAGTTCCATTTATAAGAGCTTTCATGTCCATTGTTTGCCCAAGAGCGTGGTAGGCCTTATGGTCTTTTTCGGGCAAGACGTTAACATTTAGTTTTGGAGTGAAGCCAGTTTCATTAGGAGAAGTTCCTATGGCAATGATGGAGCCTTCATTTTGTAGATCCTGCAATAGTTTCCCTAATGGGGGTGAGGTTTCTTTATTACAAAGAACAAGGATTGTCCGAGGCGATTTGGATGGGCGGGAATGGATGGATAGCAGGTTGCCTAGCGAATGGATTGATTCGGGATCGGATCTTACAAAGCGAAGATCGATAACGAGTGCTCGTTGGCTGAGATGAGCTTTCAGTAAGGAAAAGGAGTCTCCTATATCTTGAATGCGGATATAGGATGTCTCGTCTGCGAGGGAGTAGAGGAGTGAACCGAAAGCCTTATCCAGAGAGATTGAAACGAGCTCTGGTGAATCTTCAGAGGTTTTGTTTGTGGATTCGAATGAGTAAGTCTCTTCTTTGTAAACGCTCTCATTTGCGATGAGTAAA
>JAESUN010000057.1 GCA_016763045.1 Opitutaceae bacterium
AATGGATTCGTTTTCAACGGGGATCAGTCTTGAAACCGAGAGGCGAATGTCCAGAGACAAAATGAGTTTTGAGGGGCTTACTTGCGTTTAGAGGTATTTAAAGCTAGACCCTGAAGAAGGTCGAATCTACAAAACGGAGCATTGTGACGGGTTTCTACTATTACAAAAAAGACGAAAATGGCTTCAATTATCACCAAAACTGAGCTGTCTGCTTTCTTAAATGCGACGTCGTCGGACCCCCATTCCTTCTTGGGGATGCATCCGTGTAAACGTGGCAAAAAAACAGGCCTGGTTGTTCGAGCCTTTTTACAAGGGGCGAAGACCTGCGAAGTCGTCGATCTCACGGATGAAAAACGCCCCCTTTTTGCACTGAAAAAGACAGCTGAAGAGGGATTTTTTGAAGGTTTCATTGCAGGAGATGAAAAACCTTATGCTTACCGCTTAAGAGTTGAAACAAACTCTATGGAGATTCGGCAATTCTTTGATCCCTATTCTTTTCTCCCCACAATTGGAGACCAGGACCTTTATCTCTTTAACGAAGGTAATGAACAGCGGCTTTACACAAAACTGGGGGCTCGCGTGAAAGAAGTAGGGGGTATTCCAGGTGTTGCTTTCGCTGTTTGGGCTCCAAGTGCAAAGAGAGTCTCCGTAGTGGGTAATTTCAATTATTGGGACGGGCGTTATCATCCAATGCGTTCGCTGGGCGAGTCCGGAGTGTGGGAAATCTTTGTTCCCGGATTGAAGCAAGGAGAATTATACAAATTTGAGATTCTGACAGCGAGTAGCAGCATTCTGCTGAAAACAGATCCGTTAGGGAATTATTTCGAACCTGCTCCAAACAATGCGGCTATCGTCTTTAATGACGGGGACTACGAATGGAAGGATTCAGAGTGGCTGGGGGCACGGAATCACAAAAAGTCTATCGATGAACCTCTTTCGGTTTATGAACTTCATCTCGGTTCGTGGAAACGAGTTGTGGAGGATAATGATCGGCCTCTGACGTATCGAGAGGTGGCTCCTTTACTCGCTGACTATGTCATGGAGATGGGCTTCACACACGTGGAATTGATGCCTATAGCAGAACATCCTTTTGCAGGTTCTTGGGGGTATCAAGTCACTGGCTTTTTTGCACCTACTCAACGTTTTGGAAATCCTGATGATTTTAAGTTCTTCGTGGATTATATGCATCAAAGAGGCATTGGCGTTATTCTGGATTGGGTGCCTGCTCATTTTCCTCGGGATTCCTTTGCTCTAGCTCAATTTGACGGATCTCACCTGTTTGAACACGAAGACCCACGCCAAGGAGCACATCAGGATTGGGGAACTTTGATTTTTAACTTTGGCCGAAACGAAGTCCGATGTTTTCTGATTGCGAATGCTTTATTTTGGTTTGAGCAGTTTCATATTGATGGGCTCCGTGTAGATGCCGTCGCTTCCATGCTCTACTTGGACTATTCTCGAAAAGAAGGAGAGTGGATACCTAATAAGCACGGCGGAAGGGAAAATCTCGAGGCCATCGATTTCTTGCGCCAGGTAAATGATGCCGTCCATGAAAATTATCCTGGGGCTTTGATGATTGCAGAAGAGTCCACTTCATGGGGAGGTGTTACCAATCCAACCTCCGAAGGAGGACTCGGTTTTGATCTTAAGTGGAATATGGGATGGATGCACGATACACTTCGCTATTTTTCGAGGGAATCCGTTCATCGCAGATGGCATCATGATGACCTGACTTTTGGTATGCTTTACCAATATGCTGAAAAATTCATCTCTCCTTTTTCGCATGATGAAGTGACTCATGGGAAATCTTCGATGCTGTTCAAAATGGGGGCTAGTTCCATTCCTGAAAAAGCCCAGAATCTCCGATCTCTTTATACTTACATGTGGGCTTATCCCGGCAAAAAAACCTTGTTTATGGGTTCTGAATTTGGCCAGTCGAAGGAATGGAACCATGACGTAAGTCTTGATTGGCACCTTCTGGAGTATGTCGACCATGAAGGGATTCGTTGTCTGGTAAGAGATTTAAACGTTCTCTATCGCTCTGAGCCCGCCTTTTACGCCTATGATTTTAATAAAGAATCTTTTGAATGGATAAATAGTAACGACTCCGAACGAAGTGTTCTTTCATTCCTTCGAATGGATCCTTCGTCGGATAGTTGTTTTGCTGTTGTCGGGCATTTCGCGGCTGATACAAAAACCGGATATAGACTGGGACTACCTTATTCTGGGGTCTGGACAGAATTGATTAATTCAAACTCTGGTAATTATGGAGGGAGTAATTTCGGAAACAAAGGAAAAATAGAAGCTGAGGACGTTCCATTTGATGGATACGATTATTCTGCCGTTATTTCGCTGCCTCCTTTGTCCACGACTATCTTTAAAAGGGAAAAGCCTACCCCATAGGATAGGCTTTGCTGTAAAAAGTGATTAGCTGGCGAATTCAATAATCAAACAACTGTCGCTTTAATAATTTTCTGTTCTTCGATTGGCTTGTCAGATCCGTCTGTTGCGACTGATTCAATCTTCTCGACGATATCATAACCTTCGACCACTTCACCAAAAATGGTGTGTTTCATGTTTAGCCACGGTGTTTTTGCTGTTGTGATGAAAAACTGACTTCCATTTGTACTCGGTCCAGAGTTGGCCATCGCAAGG
The DNA here is from genome assembly GCA_016763045.1 of Opitutaceae bacterium. Classification (GTDB taxonomy): domain Bacteria; phylum Verrucomicrobiota; class Verrucomicrobiia; order Opitutales; family Opitutaceae; genus NORP342. The sequence goes on from JAESUN010000057.1 coordinate 2,656, forward strand.
ATACCTTTTTTGTCAAAGCATACGTCAGGTGAGACTTCATCTTCGAAAGGTTTACCCCATTTCGACTGCCCTCCACGGCCAGTGCCAGTCGGGTCGCCACACTGAACCATAAAGTTGGGAATGATTCGGTGAAAAATAATGCCATCGTAATAGCCTTCTGCGGCCAATGATGAAAAATTTTCACAAGCTTTGGGTGCTATTTGAGAAAAAAGTTTTATCTCAATGACACCTTGGGTTGTTTCAAGTTTTACGGTTGTCTTGTCCATGGCGCAGCGTCGGTTTTTCCTTAAATCGAAGCAAGGACTTTCGATTGAGGTAACTTTTCTTTTGATTTATCTTTTCAAGAAATGACTCCGTTTTCTCGCAAAAACAAAAAATGTGAGTAGTCTATGCAAATCTAAGAACCACTTCGTTTGAGAAGAGTCATTTTTCAAACGGCTCTTGTTGTATAAGAACTGTTTGAATGGGTAAGGGTGTGGTAACCCCAGAGACTTCGGTCGTATTTAGCCGAAGTCTCTTTCGTTTTAAGAGCTTTTGTTGAAAAAGCCTAGATCAAAATCCGCGATACCGCCCGAAGCAGTATTTGCCGAAGCCAATGGGAGAGCAAATTGGACAGCTTGATTTAGTTCACTTCCGTTCTTAAAAAATGAATATAATAAACCGGCCAGAAAAACATCTCCTGAGCCCACAGGTGAGACTTCTTCTGTTATAGATGGTAGGGCGGAATCAATTTTTAATTCTTCCGAAATACTCCAAACAGCATTAGGACCATCGGTAATGACCCATTGTTTAACGGGCCATTTTTGGCGAGCCTTCTGAAGTAAAACCTCCATCTGTTTGTCGTTGGGAGATTCTGCCAAATTCATTAATCCGGCAAACTCTACTCTATTTATTTTCACAAGAGAAAGAGGGTGCGTGACCAGCCACGCAAGCGCAGGTCCATAGCTGTCTACAACCAGCGGCCGCCCTGTAATTAACCATCTCGTACATAGATCTCGAAAAGAATTCCACGCTGAGGTATCCCAGTTTTGAATAACTCCACAGATAGCTAATACGGTGTCAGTGCCTTGAGTATCGAGGTAATCCACGCAGGCTTGGATACTTTCTGCGCAAACCGGGCTATCCAAGCCGAGGTAGGTTGTTTCTGCCTTACCGTTAGCTCGAACGACGGCACCGCTACGGG
>JAESUN010000058.1 GCA_016763045.1 Opitutaceae bacterium
ATACAGTTATTTTAATTTTTTAGAAAAAATTAAAATAACTGTAAAAACTTTTTCATTTATTGTTAATTTATTCTAGCGAAAGAATAAAATTCCAATCTTTTTGTGTGACAGGCATGATCGATAGGCGATTACCTTTGCGTAATAGCTGCATGTCTTGCAAAGATTTATGTAGTTTTAACTCTTGCAAAGTAATAGTTCGCTTTAATTTGCGTTTGTATTTGACGCCTACCATTATCCAACGAGGATTGTCGGGATCACTCTTAGGATCGTAATGCTTATCTTTTTTGTCGAACGCGGTGTGGTCAGGATAACCTTCGCGGTGAATTGTCATAATTCCAACAATACCAATGTCATCGCAATTTGAATGATACATAAAGGCAAGGTCACCTTTTTTCATTTGGTCGCGCATCATATTGCGCGCTTGATAATTGCGTACGCCATCCCAGTGTTCTATTTTATCTTTTTTTAAGTGATCAATTCCGTATTCACTGGGTTCGGATTTCATGAGCCAATACTGCATAGGGAAAATCTCTTTTATGTTTTTATAGAAGAGAATAATCGTAGCACAGCGATGAATAATTGCAGGGGCAATTGAGAAAAGCAGAGATAGAAAAAAGCGCGCTCCGTGAGTACCGTGGTAGCCGTTGACCTTGAACCAAAAGGTTCAAGTGGGTTCACCGTAAGAGATGTAAGGCTCCCCGCTGACGCAGGTATGCACACGACCTTTTAACAAGCAATCCCGGGGGTATAAATAGGCTCAAGGGAATTAACGACAAGCTCACGCATATCGCAGAGGCGCTAACGAGTAGTGTACGATGGGTGTTGTTATAATTCCAACTGATTAGAAGAACGAATGGCGCTATCTATCCGCTCATGTAGAGTGCGCACTCTATTATTGATGTTGGAGGCGTATTGCTGGTACTCAGAACGTTCGGAAAGAAATTCGTGGGCTAAATTCAATGCCGCCATCACGGTGATTCTATCAGGACCAATGACTTTGCCACTTTCACGAACTTCCATAATACGGTTGTTTAAAAAAGTAGCAGATTCGCGCAACGCCTCTTCTTCCCCGGCGGGGCAAGCGATACGATATTCCTTATCTAGAATTTGAACTGTTATTGGGTTTGAACTCATTAACTGTTACTAGCTCGCTTCTAATGCTTTTAAACGATTAATCATTGATTCTACGCGGGTACGGGCTTCTTCTTGCTTGCCGAGTAACTTAGCGCGTTCGCTGCTATACGATTGCTGTTGTGCTTTTAATAGACGATTTTCTTCCTTGAGTTGCTCGCACGTTTGTATAAGTTCGTTTATACGAATCTCGAGTCGCTTAAATTCTTCTTCTGAAATTTTCATTGGTATTTTTTTATTATTTATTTGCCGTACACGGATAGTAGATTTTGTAGCGCCAGCGGTCAATAACGCAGATAGAAAAAATCCTAATTCCTTGAAAGATCTGCGTTAATTAGCCGCCTAAGGATATAAATATTTGTATTTAATGGTGGTAGACTGCGAAAAATGCAATTACCTCCTTATGAAACACTTAATAATGCCCTGCAGTCCCTAGATTTTGGCGATCGTGCGTCCGAATTACATGGATTTCTTTGTGGTGCAGTGGCCATTGATATTTCTTATCCGCTGGACACCTGTATCAGCACATTGGCACCCGATTTGAGTCACGTAGCTATTGGTAGTGAACTGAATGAAACACTTGCAGAGGTGTGTGAAGCAGTACGTACACAAATGACTGATCCTGTCTTGCAACTAGAATTATTATTACCTGATAGTGATACCACAGACTTAACCGCTAGAGTAACGGCGCTGGCGTCTTGGTGTGATGGTTTTTTGTTCGGCTTGGCCAACGCTGGATTGCAAGGGAAAGCATCCTTGCCTGATGACACTTCCGAAATTTTGCTAGATCTCACACGTATCTCACAGCTACATGGTGCCGATACTGGCGAAGAAGATGAAGAAGTATCTTTTTATGAGTTGTTAGAATATGTGCGCATGTCAGCATTGCTGGTTGCGGAAGAGCTGCAGCCAATAAAAATGACGACGGAAGTGCAATAAAATTGAATAAAGAATTTGCCAAGCGCAGAAAGAATCTTATGCGCATGATGGGGAATGATGCCATCGCGATCATTCCTTCTGCATCGGTAAAAATCCGAAACCGCGATGTTGAGTTTGATTATCGTCAAGATAGTGATTTTATGTATCTCTCCGGATTTTTAGAGCCAGAAGCCGTGGCTATATTGGTGCCAGGGCGTAAGCATGGGCAATTTATATTATTCTGCCGTGAACGCGACATGCAGATGGAGACCTGGAATGGTCGGCGCGCGGGTCAGCAGGGTGCGATGGACTTGTATGGCGCGGATGACGCTTTTCCTATCGGCGACATCGATGAAATTCTTCCAGGAATCCTAGAGCAAAGAGAACGTGTGTTTTACACCATGGGCGTTAATGCTGAATTTGATCATCGTGTTATAGGTTGGGTGAATCAAATTCGTGAGAAAGGGCGCGGAGGGTCGCACACTCCTCATGAATTTATTGCATTAGAGCATCTATTACATGAATTACGTCTATTTAAATCAGGTGTAGAAATTAGCCATATGAAAAGAGCGGCGAAAGCTGCGGTTGTAGGTCATCGTAGAGCCCTGCAAGTTTGTGAACCGGGTATGTATGAATATCAAGTTGAAGCAGAGTTGTTATATGCCTTTAAACAAGCGGGCTGTGAAACGGCTTATCCGTCAATAGTCGGCGGCGGTGAAAACGGCTGTATTTTGCATTACACTGATAACAATTGTGTGCTCAATGATGGCGATTTACTGCTAATAGATGCAGGCGCAGAATATCAAGGTTACGCCAGTGACATTACACGTACATTCCCAGTCAATGGAGAATTTAGCGAGCCACAATTGGAATTGTACGACCTTGTATTACAAGCACAGTTAGCCGCCATCGATGCGGTGCAGCCAGGAAATCATTGGAGCGATCCGCATGAAGCTGCTGTTAAAGTGCTCACCAAAGGAATGGTCAAATTAGGTTTATTAAAAGGGCGTCCTGCACAGTTAATTAAAGACGGTGAGTATCGACGATTTTATATGCATAGAACTGGCCACTGACTAGGTCTAGATGTGCATGATGTCGGAGACTATAAAATAGAAGATCAGTGGAGACTGTTTGAGCCTGGCATGGCATTAACCGTAGAGCCAGGAATTTATATTCCGGCTAAATCACGTGGTGTACCTAAACGATACTGGGATATTGGTATTCGTATTGAAGATGATGTGCGGGTGA
>JAESUN010000059.1 GCA_016763045.1 Opitutaceae bacterium
GGGAATGTACGGTTGGGTTATTCATTATAAAAATCAGGATTGTAGAAGCTATCTTAGAGTAATGGCGTAAGCGGTTGCATGATCGAGATGGATGCGAAGCATGTAAGCGCCTTCGGGAAGGTTATTTAATGTGTGGTTTTTCCAACGGATGGAATGGTGAAGGCTATCACCAGAAAGCACGATAGCATCGTCTTGTGAGTAACCTCGTACCCGATAACCGGATGTATCGAGTAATTCGACTTGAATGCGTCCTTCTGAGGCATCTGCATTCAGAGTGATTGTCTGGATCTTCGTCAGATCAATTGGTTTGAGGGTAATCTGCCCCCTATGTTCAAGCGGTTGTCGTAATGTTGGTTGATCGCTTAGAGGAAGCGGCCGGATGCCGGTGAATCGATCTTTGGGGATAGAGGCCATGCCGATACCCGTCAGCTTTCCGCGGCCAGCAGGATTGGTGGCACCTCCGGAATAGGCTCCATAGTAAAAACGTATTTCATCATTCAGAATTACAGGAGAGGCGTTTGTAAAGATAGAACCACTGTCAAATACATCGCCTTTACCTCTTTCCAAAACGAATTGGTTTTGAAAGGGCCGTTGCCAGGATTTTCCATTTTTACTGATGGCTAATTCGAGATCGATAACTCCACCGCCAGTGGCGCGATTGAGAATTTGCAGGAGGGAAAAGTAGTAACCCTGATACTGAAAAACAGGAACTGCGTGAAATTCGACCGATGGTGGATCTTTGTCATCGGGAGCCATGAGAAGCTCAGGCTGAGACCAGTTGATGAAGTCCTTGCTCTCAATTCTACCCATGCCGTGTTTCCAATACATGTTTCCATCGGGCCCATCGATCCACATTTTGCCGTAGATGGCATAAACCTTTTGAATGGGATCATAAATGCAGTCCACTGCGTCCGACGCGGTTAAAGGGCGGAGCCAGTGATTACTGGCATCATCCGAAAAGGGTAGGGTTGGAGCGTTGCTTCCGCGGCCATGGCCCATAAGGGAAAGAGGAGCTTTGGGGTGTTTGGTCCAGTGGATGCCGTCTGGCGAAAAGGCCACATGAAGCCCGGGATTCTCATCTTCGCCTTCGCCTGAAAAGTCAAAATAACTCATTTTGTAGCGCCGGGAGGTATCTACTGGATGGGGGTCCACCACAACCCAACAGCCATAGCGGTAGGAGTAGCCTCCGTTACCCAGCATGACAATGTTGTTTCTCGGGCTTCCTTTTATCGGAAAGAGGTCGAACATCGGTTTTTCAAAGTGGATCCCGTCATCCGACTCTGCATAACAAACGGGGTGGTCCTGGGTCCGTTTGGTTACTTGATCTTTCGCATAGCCCTGATACCAGAGCTGATACTTTCCTGTCTCTGGATTTCGATAAATACTCGACCACCCAATGGCAATTTCCCACGGATGATCTTGTGAAATTACGGGGTTATCTGGGTAACGTTTAAGCTGAGTGACGATTCGCTCTGTCCCGGAGCGATAAAGAATCGGGGTATCGTCGGCGAGTAAAATGGTGTGATCCGAAGATCCATTTGGGGCCATCTCGAATATAAAGAACGCTCCTTATTTCCGGTCAATCTTCATCTGGTCTTTTTTAGGCTAGCGTGATTTTCGAGGTAGGAAATGAAATTCATTACGTCGATGCTTGAATCGTAAACTTAATAGGAAATACGCGTATAAAAGCCAAGTCGCTCAGTAAATATCGCGAATACTGTTAACCCAGGAAAGAAGAGGGTCTTTGATCTGCTCCATTTCATCACAGAGCTTGTCAAAGAGGTCTTTCTTGATCTCTGCGTAATCGGGATTGTCGATCTGGTTAGTGAGTTCATGCGGATCTTTTTCCAGATCGTAGAGTTCACCTATGGTAGAGGCGTTGAAAACGAGTTTGTGAGTTCGCGTTCGCAGCATACGATGCTCCAGATTCATGAAGTGCCGGGTGAATTGAGCATAAACATACTCCCGATCATTCGTGGCAGTATTATCCAGCATGAGCGGGAGAATGCTTTCCGCTTGGCCGAGGTCGGGCGCTTCCCCGGTAGCGATTTCGGCTGCGGTCGGGCATAGATCGTGGAAGTAGACAAAGGCATCGGAGGTGGTGCCAGGTGTTTGGCAATCAGGATGCCTGACGACAAAGGGGATTCGTGCTGTTTCTTCGTACATGAATTCTCCTTTTTCAATCAAACGGTGAGCGCCTACTGCATCTCCATGATCAGAGGTGAAGACGATGACGGTATCATCATATAATCCTCGTTCTTCCAGGTATCGAAAGAAGTCACCGATACAATCGTCGATCAGTGTTATGTATCCCATATAGCGAGCAATGAACTGTTGCCAGTCGGACCAATCGTATGCGTCCACTCCCCAGAAATGAGAAATGAAACGTTGATGGATGGGCTTGTTCTCAAAGGTTTCTGCGAATCCTGGGTCTTCCGGTATATCCTCCGGATTGTACATAGAGAAATAAGGCTGTGGTAATACGCATGGTGTATGCGGTCCCCAGAAGTTCATCCAAAGGAAAAAGGGCTCGTCGTTTTGGGTCGCCTCATTGACGAGTGTCTTGGATTCATCCACAATGAAGTGAGGGATGGACGCTTCAGCCGGTCCGCTGAGTTTTCCGTAGAACTCTTGAGTTTTCTTGGCCCCGAAAACGCTTTCGCTGACAGTGGGAATAGCAAAGCCTTTGCGCTCAAGCCATTCGCTGTATGGATTCCCTTTGAGAGGTGATTGAGGGAAGGCGAAATTCTGGTAAACGTCTGATCCGGGGAAGGCATAACCTGAAAAGTCATGACCAGTGAATCCCACCGTTGTCGGCAGTTTATCATCATCCACATGCCACTTACCGGCCAGGATAGAGTTGTATCCGGTAAGGTACTCATTAATACCGCGAACACCTTCTTTAATTCCTACCTTTTCCTTTCCTTCGGAATTGCCAACCACACCATGCTCTGTCGGAACGAGGCCGGTGTAAAGTGAAGCCCTAGCGGGGCCACAAATAGCGGTTGGGGTAAATGCTCGGGTGAAGGAGATTCCTTCTCTTGCCAAGCGATCAATGTTGGGTGTTTTGAGCGTTGGGTGCCCGGCACAGCCCAACATATCCCAGCGATGTTGATCCGTCAGGATATAGATGATGTTGTGCTTTTTACCCATCTGTGAGGTCTATTTTTTCAGTGATTGGATGGCGGCGCGGTAGCGTTTTAGGGTAACGCGTATTTCGGATCGGCGATTCCGATCCATCCAGAGCTTTTCGAACCTTTTCTGCAAGGCACTCATCTCTTTGGCCAATCCTCTACGTTGTGCGGATGTATTGTCATCTTTAGGACCGAGAATGACTAGCTTTCGGGCAGCGTGCATGATGGTGTCTACCGCGAAGATCCAGTAAGGCAGCACCTTTTGAGGATCACTTCCTTTGGTCTTGCTAACCTCGATGAAAACCGCGCGAATTTTTTCCAGTTTCTTCAGGGCGTCTTTCCCTACGGAGGTATCGAGGGCTAGTTTTGTCCTGGAGATTTTTCCATTCTTACAGACAAAGGCCTCTTGTTTGCCCTGGAGTTGAAAAATAGGATCACCTGCTTTGGCAAAGAAAAGGTGCTGCCAGATGCTTTGGTAGTTCGGTAGTACCCGTAAATGGGTGACATCTCCCAGTAGGTTAATCGCATTAGCAAGAGATGCTTTTTCAGAACTCAAAAAGAGTTTGGCGAAACGTTTTGTGAAACTCTGACGGTCTGCGTTTACATTCCAGCTTTGTTCGGCGCCGAAGAGGTATCCATGCCATGAATATTCCATGAAGTTAAAGTGACCGCCATCTCCCCAATCTGTGTTCAGAAATCCCTGGGCTTTATTTCGTTTTCCAGCGACGGCAAATCCGTGAATATTTTCGGCGGCTTCGTGGATACGGTTAAAGAGGGTGACCCAACCGGATGTTCCAGGGCAGGCATAGAAGGGGAGCCCCGCTTTTTTAAAGTCTGAAATAGCAGCGTAGTTGTGATCGTAATTATAACCCCAATCCAAAACGGTAACATCTGTGGGGATTTCTTTTATGAGCTCTGGGTAGTGGCGAATGATATCGCCCCAGAATTGGATGCTTTTTCCGTATTTTTTGCATATGTCATTTAGCTTAATAATATGACTGAGGTAGGCTTTGCCTTTTCCCATCTTCTGGCACATTTCGTAGCTTTGCCCCATGCCGAAATCCCAGGTTTCATCGCAGCAAATGTTGAAACGAGTGGATCGAAAGAGAGGTAGGAACTCCGCAAAAAGACTGTCAAGGAAGGTATAGATTTCAGGGTTAGCTGGTGAGAGCGTCCATCCGAGCCGTTGCCATCCATCCTCAACGACGTATTTCCCAATTCCCCAATCTTCGGCCAGGTGATGATACTCTTTGTTGGGACGAATAACTGTGGAAAGATGCCCGAAGGTTGACAGTGAAGGGAGGAGCTCGACTCCATGCTGAGCGCAGTGCTCATCCAAGCGCAAGATGTCTTCCGCGCTTAAAGGAGAGGCGCCTTTGCCAATATTGGGATGTCCTCGAAAGGCGAAGGTATGCTCGATATAGAGCTGGAGCTGATTGATTTTGTAATGAGCCAGTTGTTCAACCAGTTTAAAAAGTTCTTCCAATTTTGGGACACGCCCACGGCAAACATCGTAATAAACTGCTCTCTCTTTAAAGTCTGGCCAATCATCGATCTTCAAAAAGGGGAAACGTTTCTTGGGAGATTGACTCTGAATTTGCTCCAAGGTTTGAAGTCCATGCTCTGCTGCAATTGGGCTACCCACTTCCAGAACGATGCCTTTTTTCGTGATTTTCAATCGATAACGTTCTTCATCAAACTTAGCATTCAGCTTAATACTGAGGGAATCGTTTATCTTTTGGACACCGATATGAATACCGCTTGCACCCAATAAATTCTTTGCTCTTTTCGCACAGGAGAACAGTAATTGATCGCTGATGGCGATGCTTGGTCGAA
>JAESUN010000004.1 GCA_016763045.1 Opitutaceae bacterium
CTCAGAACGATTTGATCACCATTGGAATGCCAGCAGCCAACAGTATACAGCTCAACACTGTGCTAGATCTACCGAGTGGTCCAACCACCATCCATAGTATTAATACAGGTGTCCCTCACGTCGTTTCTTTTGTCGAAGATGTTTCTCAAATCGACATTCTTACCCTCGGAGCCGCAATACGAAACCATTCCTCTTTTGCACCTGACGGAGCCAATGCCAATTTCGCCCAAATACAGGAGGGTTCATCCCTTTTACTACGAACATATGAACGAGGCGTCGAAGATGAAACACTCGCCTGTGGAACAGGCGCCATCGCCACAGGAATTCTCGCCCACATCGTTCACGGATTACCTAAACCCTTACAACTGAACGTCTCTGGAGGAGCCACCCTTTTCGTCGATTTCGACATAGCCGAACAGACTCTGCACAATATTACTCTCACCGGCCCAGCCGTTACTGTTTTTGAAGGAATGATTAGACTCCAGAGTTAACGATTAGAAAGTTCTCGGATCGCAATCCCTCTAGCAACCTCTCTAGCCAAAAACGGACCGCGAAAGATCATGCCAGTATAAAGTTGTATGAGCGACGCACCGGCATCCATTTTTTCGGCCGCAGTAGCAGAATCGTAAATGCCCCCAACTCCAATGATCGGTAAACGACCCTCTGTTTCATGTGAAATAAAGCGAATAATTTCAGTCGCCTTTTTCGTAACTGGCCGACCACTCAAACCACCAGCCTCCTTTACCGCTGCAAAAGACCCAGGCCGAGCCAATGTCGTATTTGTGGCAATGATGCCATCCAACCCCAGCACATCTATCGCAGAAAGAACTCCCTGAATCTCCGGGAAAGTAAGATCCGGTGCTATCTTCACTAAAATCGGAACCCTCTTTTTCCCTTTCTTCACCGCTTTCTCTCTATTGGCCTTTTCCAATTCACTAAGGAGATTCATCAAAAGTTCTTCGCTCTGGAGTTTCCGCAAGTCAGGCGTATTAGGGCTACTGACATTGATCACCACATAATCAGCATAATCAGCGATCAAGCGAAACGTCCCCAAATAATCTCCTACTGCTTCATCCAAAGGCGTTATCTTTGATTTCCCTATACTGATACCCAAGGGGATTCGGCGCTTACCTTTCGGGGTCTGTGACGACAACCGACGAGCCATTGCCTCAGCTCCATCATTGTTAAAGCCCATCCGATTGATGATCGCTTCCTCTTCAGGATACCTAAAAGCCCTCGGCTTAGGATTTCCCGGCTGGCCATGAAAGGTAACGGTTCCGATTTCGACATGACCAAACCCTATCGCCGAAACAGCCCGCCAACAGGTGCCATTCTTGTCAAATCCAGCCGCCAACCCGACTCGATTCGGAAACTCCAGTCCAAATAAAGAGATCGGCTTATAGTTGGACGGAAGCTGATTAAAGAATTCCAGAGATCTGACGAATGGCGGAAAAGAAGAAAGTAAACCGAGAGATTTAACTCCGATTTCATGTGCCTTTTCAGCATCCAGTGAGAACAAAGCCGGTCGAAGAAGTTTTTCGTAACAAAAGCCCATTTAGATAGAAAATAAAAACACTAATGAATCCTCAATAGAGCAAAGTGGAAATGAAATTTTTCCAAAAACAAAACTTTATTCTTCCTTTTCTTCGATATTCTCGTTTACCCCTTTTTATCAACATATTTTATTTTTCTCATTTCATGGGTTGACACTTCGTAAATGAGTTTATTTTTCTCCTTAAAACAACTTTCAGTAATGTCCAAATCTTCTCCAAAACTTGAATGGTCCATTATCCGCATCGGTGAGGACTTAAACTGGTGGGTTAAGGAAATCAGTGATATAATTCACTGGGATCCAGACGGCCTTTGCGTCATTGACCCACGCCAGATGACTCACCTTGTCGAATTGGTCGAACCCTTGCGCGAATATGGTTTTGATCCAGAGATTATGGAGGCAGCCTTTATTCCTTTTGGAATCGATAAAGAAGTTGGAGAAGGCATGGTTCGCATCGTTAGAGTCAACGACAGTCTTATCGACTCCGAAGAACAACTTTTTGCCCTTCCAAATACCGTCGACGAAGAACACGGCCCTTATGCTGATTTCATTGACCACATTTCAAAAGCGCGGATCAAACTACTGAATGATACTTTCGAATTCGAACAAAGCCTCACCATTGATGAGCTGGAAGATGAAGTTCGTGAAGAGCAAAACAACAACTTCATCGAGGGCAACGCCGTTCACCTCTACAATGAAATAATATCCATCCTTGATTACGTTCCAGCAGGATGGGAAATGGATAGCGACGACGAAAAAGATAAAGCTCTGCCCAGCGACGAATTCGAAGTCGCCGAAGACACCGAAGACACTGCAAAGCTTAAAAATGACAATTCTCTTCGATGGGAAGAGGATGAAGAAAAAGAAGATCTCGAAGAATACGGTGGTGGCCCTCCTCCAGATGAGGTATAGGCATTCACATCTCCTTTAAGTCTTGGCCAACGTCTTTGCCACGTCCTTCGCGAAATAAGTAAGGATCAGATCCGCCCCCGCCCGTTTGATAGCCAAAAGGGATTCATCGCGGATCTTTTCTAGATCTAGCCACCCCAATCTGGCAGCCGCATGAATTTGCGCGTATTCGCCCGAAACTTGATAGGCAGCTATTGGTAAAAGAGAATCTTCACTCAAGTCCCTGATAATATCCAAGTATGCCCCAGCCGGTTTGACCATCAGCATATCAGCACCCTCTTCTTCATCAGAACGCGATTCAATCAAAGCCTCCCTCCTGTTCGCAGGCGACAGTTGGTAGGTTTCTTTTCCCAATAAGGTCGTTCCCGCTGCTTTCGCACTTCCCACGGCATCGCGAAAAGGACCATAATAAGCAGAAGCATATTTAGCGGAATACGCCAAAATTCCCGTCGATTGAAAACCGGCATCATCAAGAGCCTCGCGAATGGCTCCGATCCGTCCGTCCATCATATCGGATGGTGCCACCACTGAAACACCCGCCGCCGCATGTAAGACAGCCATTTCCCGAAGGATCCCAACAGTTCGGTCGTTATCGACATCAGACCCATCCAGTAACAAGACTCCATCATGCCCATGCGTGGTGTAAGGATCCAACGCAATGTCTGTAATAATGACCATCCCTGGACAAACATCACGCACCGCTCTCACTGCCCGCAAAATAAGTGTATCTGGAGCCAAAGCATTCGACCCTTCTTCATCTTTCAACGAAGATTCTATACAAGGAAACAATGCAACAGAACGAACTCCCAATGAGGAGAGTTCTAAACACTCTTTTTGTAACAATGAAAGAGTAAGCCGCAAAACACCCGGCATGGACTCAACCGTTTCAGGCTCGCCCTCACCATCGATGACAAACAAAGGAGCAATCAAATCATCCACCCGAACCACATGTTCCTTGACGAGCGCACGGATGGATTCTGTACGACGAAGCCGCCGTGGACGACGAACCAAATCTAACTTGAATTTATCAGACATATCTGCGTTTGTTTTTGAAAACTGAGCACAAACGATGTTCCAAACACTTTCAATAGGCAAACAATTCCCTCTCTCCATTCTGATAATAGAGCGAACAACGACCTAGTGCTAAGATCCCGGGTCTAACTTGCCTTGAGCAAGCTTGCCTTTTTGCTCTATCCTGCCCGAGATTAATCGGAGCCTCTTCCATATTTTTTTATGTCCCTTCAACTGTTCGATTCCCTAAGCCGAGAAATAAAGCCTCTCTATCCTGAAGATGGAAAACAATTCAGGTTCTATCTCTGTGGCCCGACCGTTTATGGCCCGGCACATATAGGAAACTTCAGGACAATCGCTCTTCATGATGTTCTCTATCGCACCCTGAAAACAGCTGGACTCAATCCTTACTACGTTCGCAACATTACAGACGTTGACGACAAAACGATCAAGCAGAGCCAAAAAGAAGGCCTTTCCCTTTCCACATTTACCAACAAATGGGCCAACGTTTTTGCGGACGATTGCGTGACTCTTAATATGCTGTCTCCCGATGTGGAGCCCAGAGCCGCCTCACATATCGACCAACAGATCGATCTCATCCAGAAACTTGTCGAAAAAGACGCCGCCTACCAAGCAAACGACGGATCCGTTTATTTCCGAGTTAGTGCCTGGAAGGATTACGGAAAGCTTGCGCGCCTAAAAATGGAAGATTTGCAAACTCAGAAAACAACGAGTTCTGGTGCGGTGAACACAGCCGATGAATATGATCGCGAAAACATTTCTGACTTCGCCCTCTGGAAAGCCCGAAAGCCCGAAGATGGTGATAATTTTTGGGCAAGCCCATGGGGAGAAGGCCGACCCGGTTGGCATATCGAATGTTCGGCCATGAGCATGGAGTACCTGGGTGAGAGTTTTGATCTTCATGGAGGCGGCGTTGATCTTTGCTTCCCCCATCATGAAAATGAAATCGCTCAAAGCGAAGCAGCCACCGGAAAACCGTTTGCCCGACATTGGTTCCACTGTGCTTTTCTCAACGTTGATAATGAAAAAATGAGCAAGAGCTTGAAGAACTTCCATACATTGGAAGAGCTCCTTGCCAAAATGCCGGACCCGATGGCTATCCGCTACAGCCTGATAAGTGGCCATTATCGCCAACCTCTTAACTTTACCTTCAACGGCCTCAAAGCCGCCCAAAGCGCTCTGGCAAAATTGGAAAAAGTGGTAACTTCCGCACTCCAAATAGCCTCTATTGAAACCGAAAATTTTGAAACCCTCTTTCAGGAATCTCCTTCGAGTGAATGGGGAATTTTTGAAAAAGCCTGGCAAAAACTCTGTGATGATTTGAATACACCGAGTTGCCTGGGAGAGCTTTTCAAGACGCTCAACGAACGCACGAACGAAGAAATTTCCAAAAAC
>JAESUN010000060.1 GCA_016763045.1 Opitutaceae bacterium
CAAACTCGTCGCCCTCTTTGGGCCAGAGCACGGTATTTACGGGGATGAAAAAGCAAACGAACCCATCGATAATAAAATCGACCCCCGAACTAAACTACCGGTCTTTTCTCTTTACGGACGCTATCGGAAACCAACACCCAAAATGCTTCGAAACATCGATGTTCTCGTCATCGATCTACAAGACCTCGGCACACGCTCCTACACCTATATCAGCTGTATGCGCTATGCCATTGCAGCCTGTTTTGAAAACAATGTCGCAGTCATCGTTCTCGACCGTCCAAATCCTCTCGGAGGACTAAAAGTAAATGGGCCCCCAATGGATAAACAATGGATGAGCTATGTGGGCGCGTATCAAGTCCCCTATGTCCATGGACTCACCATCGGAGAAATTGCACGAATTTCAGCCTCCAAACCGGGTATTTTGAAAGCCTCTGAACCGATTCGCCGAAAAGGAAAACTAACCGTCATTCGAATGAAAGGTTGGAACCGCAAAATGACCTGGCCACAAACCGGATTAAAATGGATTCCCACTTCCCCAAACATCCCAACCTTTGAATCTGTCGTCGGTTATGCCATGACAGGACTCGGAGCACAAATCGGAGGATTCCGTCATGGAGTTGGAGGAAATATGCCCTTTCGTATTTTAACGTTCAGAGGACAACCGCTGGAAAAGGTCCAAAGAGAATTTGATCGTTATCCCATGCCTGGACTTAAACTCGTACCCAGAAAATTCATCAACTCACAGGGGCATACAGCCACCGGCCTCCACACAGAAATAACCGACTGGGAAAGCTGGAGACCCACCGAAGTCAGCTTCGTGATGATGAAGATCTCCTGTAAACTCAATCCCCCGAACCCATTTGCAAAAGCAAAAAAATCCCAAGCAAACCTCTTCAACAAGCACGTGGGTTCAACCCTCTGGTGGAATGCACTTTCAACTCAAGGTTATCAGACCAACGTGAGCGCGTTCATTAAAGAGTGGGATCGCTATGCAGCCTCTTTCCAGCAAAAATCCCGACCCTACTGGCTCTATCAGTAACTCATCACGAAGTATATTAAACGGATTCGAGTGAAGACATTTCCCCAAGAGCTTCTCCTTCAAAAAGATTGCTCCTGAATCAAAAACTTCCAAGCATCTCTCCTTCTTTCTGGTACCCTTAATCTCAAATCCCGAACCATGCCACGACCCGTAACACTCTTCACTGGACAATGGGCTGATATCCCTCTCGTCGAGCTCGCCCCTCTCGCAAAATCGATGGGCTATGATGGCCTCGAACTCGCCTGCTGGGGCGACCACTTTGATGTCGACCAAGCAGCTCGAAGTAAACGCTACTGCAAAGAACGTTGGGAAATTCTTTCCGATAACGGCCTGACCGCCTTTTCCATATCAAGCCATCTGGTCGGTCAGGCAATTTGCGACAATATAGACAGTCGCCACCAGGCCATTCTTCCGCCGGATGTTTGGGGTGATGGAAAACCTGAAGGAGTTCGTAAACGGGCAGCGAAAAAAATGATTCGCACCGCTAAAGCATGCCGCAATTTCATCGATGCAAAGCCTGGGAGAAAAAAGAAAGATGATTTCCCCGCCGTAGTAAATGGATTCACCGGATCGAGTATCTGGCATGCTCTCTATGCCTTCCCCCCCACTTCCCAAGAATATTTGGAGAATGGATTTAAGGATTTTGCCAGACGATTCATCCCGATCATGGATGCTTTCGAAAAGGAAAACGTTAACTTCGCTCTTGAAGTCCATCCCACAGAAATCGCCTTCGATATAGCCTCTGCTGAACGAGCCCTCAAAGCACTTGGCAGTCATCGTCGTTTTGGATTCAACTACGACCCATCCCATCTCGGATACCAAGGAGTCGACTACGTCCAGTTCCTCCGCACCTTTGCCAAACGTATTTTCCACGTGCATATGAAAGATGTTTGGTGGGGACACGGAGATGGCTCTGTCGGAGTCTTTGGAGGACATACAGATTTTGGAGATGCGCGCCGCCAATGGGACTTCCGTTCACTGGGGCATGGAGATATTAATTTTGAAGAAATCATTGTCGCTTTAAATGACATTGGCTACGCAGGCCCCCTTTCCGTCGAATGGGAAGATATTCGTATGGATAGAATCCATGGCGGCACTGAAGCTGCCGCCTATGTCCGACATGTCGATTTTCCGTCTAGCCAAGTCGCCTTTGATGCGGCCTTCGATCAATAGGAAATAGCCTCCTGGAACCTCTCAAAATCTAGAATTATATGAAACGTAAACTTCGCATGGGAATGGTAGGAGGCGGACAAGGAGCCTTCATCGGATCAGTTCACCGTATAGCAGCCTTGATGGATGGGAAAATGGAACTTGTTGCAGGCGCCTTTTCCTCCAACGCCAAACGATCCAAAGCCTCCGGGAAAGAGCTCTTCCTCGATCCCAAACGCGTCTATGCCTCCTATCAAGAAATGGCACAAAAGGAAGCGTCTCTTCCACCGGAAGAACGGATCGATTTCGTTTCAATCGTGACGCCAAACAATTCCCATTTTGCCGTCGCCAAGACCTTTCTAGAAGCAGGCTTCAATGTCATCTGTGACAAGCCTGTAACCTTTGATCTTAAAGAAGCTAAAAAACTCCGTGCTATCGTAAAGAAAAGCGGAAAAGTATTTGCTCTCACCCATAACTATACCGGCTATCCAATGGTCAAGGAAGCCCGCCAAATGGTGCGCTCTGGAAAGCTCGGAAGAATCCTCAAAATAGTCGCCGAATACCCACAAGGCTGGCTGATCGATTCGATCGAGAAAGACGGACAGAAACAAGCAGCCTGGAGAACCGACCCCAAACAAGCGGGGGCCTCCTGCTGTATTGGAGATATAGGCACACACGCCGAAAATCTCGGACGTTATATAACAGGACTGGAAATCGATTCACTTTGCGCAGAATTCACCTCTTTTCTTCCAGGAAGAAAATTGGAAGATGATGGAAATATTCTCATCCGTTATAAAGGTGGAGCAAAAGGCATCCTTTATGCCTCGCAGATTTCTGCGGGCGAAGAGAATAGTTTAAACATCCGAGTCTATGGAACCAAAGCATCGTTGGAATGGCAGCAAGAATTTCCCAACGAACTCATCGTCAAGTATCCAGACGCTCCTAGGCAAATCCACCGTAGAGGAAATGACTATAATAGTAAGGTCGTACAGGGATTCGCTCGCATTCCCGCCGGTCACCCAGAAGCTTTCCTGGAAGCCTTTGCCAACATTTACCTCGAAGCTGCTAAAGCGATTGCAGACGAAGTTTCGGGACGCAAAATCAAAACGCATGATTTCCCTTCTATCGAAGACGGTGTTGAAGGAATGGCCTTTATCGAAACCACCGTTAAGTCCGCAAAATCAAAAACCAAGTGGACAAAATTCATTCGGACCTAGAACAACGATCGAAGTTCTCTAGTCTTTTTGGACATCAACCACAACTTCACCATCATGAAATTGGATGGTGAGAGTTTTTTCCCTAACAAGAGCACGGCGTTCGATCAATTCCCCAGAAGGCGAGCTTACCATCGTAAACCCTCGTTTAAGAATTGATTGAGGACTTAGCGGTTGAAGGCGAGCTTGCGCCTGATGGAAGCGAAGTATCTTAGATTGATACAATACCTCCATGACCCTTTCGAATCGGGCCTTTTTCGATTCATGCTCATTTTTCAAAAGCTTAATCTCAGGTTCTGGAGAGAAAGACCCTAGCCGCGAAGACATCGCTGCAAACGCATGTCGTTTTACGAGTAACTGTTCCCGAAGGAATGAACTCAATCGATTGCTAAGGTCATCAAGACGGAGCAGTCCCTGCTCTACCTTCGCTTTGGGAGACAGTAAGGCTAAACGTCCTTCCGCAAGAACACATTGATTCCGAAGCGCCCGGAAGCTTTCTTCAACAATTTGTGTCAGCTCGGCCGAAGCAATTTCGACTCGATCTTCTGTTTCTAGAAACCCCGATGAAATCAATTCTGCAGCTGCCGACGGAGTCTCCGCTCTGATATCTGCCGCAAAGTCGCATAGCGTAAAATCAATTTCATGCCCGACCGCTGAGATAACAGGAATAACACAATCCGCAACAGCCCGCGCCAAGCCCTCTTCATTAAAAGCCCATA
>JAESUN010000061.1 GCA_016763045.1 Opitutaceae bacterium
GGAAGAACTAAAAGTGTAAACTGTGTTTAAAATATGACTCGTGAGCGAATCGCTAGCATTCAGCTCTCTCTCAGCCAATGCTCGTTTTTCTTCCCTAATGGCTTTCCCCGCAAACCTGATTCATCACCAAGTCACATAATGAGCCTCAGCCTCGCCCCGAGAAACCCTCCAGAGTCTCTGGCAATGGCACCACATTAGCTAGGTTTCCTTGAAGTCGTAGCCGCCAAGCGGAAAGTTTGGCTCCAAAAATAGAATATTATCTGAGCACATTCGTTTTTCTTTTTATGCCAAATAAACCCAACAGGACTTCTTTAGGCACAAACAAAAATCAGATTTATCGACGATACTCTTTTCCGCAAAACACAAATCGTATACAATGAAGCTTGCTTCTTACTCGATAGACTTATGACTCTCAATACCGAGTTTCTTCATCAGCTCGTAAAAAGTAGGCCGACTGATCCCAAGAGCCGTCGCAGCTGGAGCAATCTTGCCAGAGGACTTTTGAAGCGCCTGCTGAATCATCTTTCGTTCCAACGACTCTCTCGCATCTTTTAAAGAAAGACCAGAGGGAGCAAAGGTCGGAGGAAGCTCCAAATCTTCCAAAGATAATCGTTTCCCTTCGCTCATAATAACCGCTCGTTTGATTCGGTTTTGCAGCTCACGTATATTCCCTGGCCAAGCATAACGTTTGATCCCACTTAGTGCCTTTTTATCGAAAGCAAGACCGGGCTTCCCATTCTCATTCGCAATACCCTGCAACAATGACTTTGCGAGAAGTTCGATATCTCCCTCACGTTCGCGAAGAGGAGGCAAAACCAACTCCACTACTGCTAACCGATAATACAAGCCCTCACGAAAAGATCCATCGGTCATACCTCGCTGCAAATCAACATTTGTCGCTGCAATCACACGAGTATTCACTTTTATTTCCTCTCTCCCACCAACTCTTTCAATACACTGTTCCTGAAGAAACCGTAAGAGCTTTACCTGAACTGACAGAGGAATTTCTCCAATCTCATCAAGAAAAAGTGTTCCACCAATGGCCTGTTCAATTCGACCTTTGCGCTGAGTGTGAGCTCCAGTAAAAGCTCCTTTCTCATGTCCAAAAAGCTCACTCTCAAGGAGGGATTCAGGAATCGCACTACAATTAATGGGGACAAACGGGCCATCCTTATAGGAGCTCCGAAGGTGAATCGCCCTTGCCGCAAGCTCCTTTCCCGTTCCGCTTTCTCCAAGAATTAAAACAGAAGCTTCTGTCGCGGAAACCTTACGGATTGAATCGAATACTGCTCGTATGGAAGGACTGGAACCCAGCATGCCCTCAAAAAAGTCCCCCTGCAGCTGTTCTTTCATCTCGTGATACTCCCGTTCCAGTAGCGCTACATGAAAACAACGTTTCAACAATTGCTTGAGCTCATCAATATCAACTGGTTTAGACAAAAAATCGTATGCCCCAGCACCCACGGCCTTTAGAGTATTCTCTTTCTCCCCTTGCCCTGAAACAATCACAATTTTAACAAAAGGATCTCTCTGAAGCATCTCAGACAACACCTCAAGCCCTTCCTCAGGCGAATTGGGGTGTGGAGGTAACCCCAAGTCAAGTAAGACGACTGGAGGATGAGTTTCACTAAATAACTCCATAGCTTCAGGCCTGTCACCTGCCTGAAAAACATGGAAATCCCCCGTTAAAGCCCAACGCATCTGCGTCCGGATTTCTCGGTCATCATCAACAATAAGTAAGTGTGGTTTCATCTCTCAATTTTCTACACAGGCAATCGGACCTGAAAGGTAGTTCCTAATTCCGGTTCACTCTCGACCATCATCCTTCCTCCATGCGCCTCTACTATCATCTTGCTTTGAAACATTCCTATGCCAAGTCCGTTCTTTTTAGTCGTTTTAAACGGACGAAATAACGAATTGTTAAGGAATTCCTTGCTGATTCCACATCCATTATCTTTCACCGTCAATACGACCCACTTATCATGCAACCTCGTTTCAATCCGAATCTCGCCTCCATCTGATAACGCTTCTGTCGCATTAAGCACAAGATTGATGACAACCTTCAGTATTTGTTCTGCGTCAATAAAGACTTTAGGCAATGAATCCAGCTTTGTCTTTATAACGACTCCATCCCTCTTTTCCCATCCGGAAAGAACCTGTTGAATAACTTCATTAAAATCTGTTTCAACCACTTGAATCTTAAGTTCTTCACGCACCAGACTCAATCGAGTGATCATATGATTGATCTTTTCTCCCGTCTGAGAAATACCTCTCAATGCATCTTCACGAAATTCCGGATCATCCCAATGAGAAGGAAGATTTTGCAACATGAGGTTAAGCGTTGAAGCCGCGTTTTTTAAATCGTGCACAAAAAAAGCCCCCATCGTCTGAAAGGCCTCCAGTTCCTTCAATTGAAGGTTTTTTTGGACTAATTGTATATTAAGCAAACTAGAAGCAGCATGGCTTCCCGCACATTTCAACGTATCAAAACCCTGGACTGAAAAAGCCTCTCCTCCAATACGATCGCCTAAGACTATCAAACCAAGAAAAGTGCCCCTCCCTATCAATGGAATACAGATACGATTTCCTCCGTCAGGAAATTGACGTGGATTCGCCGCCCTCAATGAGATTGCCCACTTTTCTTTAGAAGCATCCAGATCAATGGGATCGGGATGCTCAAGGAAATACCGAACAAGCTCCGAAGAGAGATCACTATCAATACTCCTGGAATCAGTCAAAGACGTTGAGCCCTCAAGCGTCATGGTTTCTTCATTACGACCTATAAGCCAAATCGTAACAGTAAGGGCTTGAAAGACATCCGCAAGCAGTCGGATGAGAGATCGACACAACTCTATCCTCTCCAACTGAGAAGACGTTTCTTCAGAAAACTTTAACCAAACTTTCCGGTAATCATAAAGAGGTCTTTTTAAATGCCGTCCGACAAAGTGCCGCAACTGTAATCGAAACCTATCAGACTGCAATAAAACAACCAACAATACCAATGAGACCATTATGACCAAGGCCTTTAAAGGGAAAGTGACATCCCCTCCCCAAAAGGTGACCATTTTGGAAAAAACACCGACAATAAGCAGATAAACTCCCACCAATAGCACCGTCAGCGAATTACGAAGAACCTCTTGAGAAGGATATACTTCTAATTCGAAATGTCCGACTCGAAAAAGAGAACGTATAATTAATAGAGACGCGATAAGTAAGGCTCCAGAGCCAATAATATCAATGAAAGGATCAACTCGGTAAGAAAGTAGGGCTTGGCTACTCGTATATAATCGAACTGCAAATAAAACCCCAACACCCAACAGCATAAATTTGATGCGCCAGCGCATAGTCCCCACGGCAGCCCGAAAAGTACGTTCCAAATTCATCAATACGACAACAGCTCCTAATAACAGGAACAGATGGGTGATATAACCCGACCAACCCAGGAAAATCGTCCACTCTTCCCGCGGAGAGACGTCAAAAGCCAATACAACCAAATCATTACGAAAAAACAGTGCGATCAATAACGGCAAAAAGAAAAACCCGATCTAAGCATAACGTCTCTTCCCCCTTTTTCGCTGCGCATTTCCCCGAGCATAATTAAGGCTGAAGAACAACCAAGCACCTGGAAGAAAGGTCATCGCAGTAAACCTGATTCT
Source organism: Opitutaceae bacterium (assembly GCA_016763045.1). Taxonomy (GTDB): domain Bacteria; phylum Verrucomicrobiota; class Verrucomicrobiia; order Opitutales; family Opitutaceae; genus NORP342. The sequence continues at coordinate 3,657 of JAESUN010000061.1, forward strand.
CTGCCAATAGAATACCTCATACGGCGATTCGGCTATTGCACTTAATCCGATGCAAAGGCTCTCAATCATTAAAGCGAACATCCCCAAGGCAAAAACCCAACGGATAATCGAGCGTTTATTTCTCAAGAGAACCGCAACAACCGTGAGCAAACAGAGAACAACACACGCAAAAGCAAATAAGACAGCAACACTCATTTCTTGATTTGCTCAGAACATGAGTTCGAGAAATGACAAGCGCAACGTCAATATGAATCCATCAGCTTCAATCGCAAAAAAGCCGCATTGAAATCCTCCAATGCGGCTTTTCATATGAAAATAGATTTAAACTAACGAGTGGAAACCTTATATTTTTTTGCGAGCAGACTTATCCCCAATAAGCTCAACCCGAGCATCCAGATGGTTACACCACTATCCGGAATGCTACTCGGACCACCCGGATTAACTTCAATTTTTGAACCTGAATCAGATTCTTCTTTATCACCTGAACCAGATTCATCCGAAGATCCATCCGATGAAGCAGTTGGCTTCAGAGAATTCCAAACTCCATTATTTGCAGAATGCCTCGCGTATCCGCCACGGTAAGACCCATAATTCGATGACGTTCCAGCACTCATAGAGGAGCTTAAGCGTCCATCCTGCTGTGTCATTCCTCCTCCAACAGCAGAGGATGTAAAAGAAGAAGAAGGCAACTCTGATTCATATTCATCCTGATCATCAACCACATCTTCCGAGCTCTTTTTTGACAAAAGCCCACGAGGAGCTATAAAAGAATTCGAAGGATATTCAGCGATCACATCATCACTCGATTCATCAAAGAAATTCATTTCACCAGCCAAAAGACCAACGGTTTCTTCAGTCATCTCATCTGAGACTTCACTAAAGAATAGCTCCTTTGATGTCTCACCCGAATTCCAATAGAATGAGGCATTGATAACCCCCAAACTCAATAGTCCTAAGAGAATTCCAGAAATTAAAATTCGTTTTTTATTTTTCATCCGATTTCTTTATATACGACCAATTTAAAGCACTCTTCATGCCATTGTTAAAAAATAGGGTCAAAAAACCCATAACATATTGTTAATGAATATTTTATAATTTTCATAAGTAATCTTACTTATGAAAAAATCCCTATCGAAACGACTCGTTAAGTGTAAAAAAAGCTGACACTCTTACACTTTAA
>JAESUN010000062.1 GCA_016763045.1 Opitutaceae bacterium
AGCTCGAATACATCGAAAAATGCCAAGGGTACAAATATCTCATAAAGCATTTAAACGATTTTCTATTCCTGTAAGAGTAGCCATACTTTCTCACGAAGGGTGTCATTTTTTTAGAAATACCCGATCAGAGAAAGTTGCCGACTTGTGTGGAATCAAATATTACCTCGATTATGGATTTCCAACCATTGAAGCGGTGTATGCAGCAACGAAAGTATTTCTACAACATCCTGAATCAGTAGCAGAACCACACGTAGCTAGAACAAAGGATATTTTGAATTTGATTGACAACTATAAGGCGGAACAAAAAGTAAAAAAAGTAGCATGAATAAGGGACTAAAAATAGGGATTTCAGCACTATCTGGTATCGGACTGGGTGTGCTATTTTCTTATGTTTCTAAAGATAAAGAGGAGGATTGTGGGTGTGAAACGGCTACCGATCAAAAAGTCAAAAAAATTATAGATGAATCAGATCAAGATAGCTTTGATCCTATCGCTATGGGACGAATCAAAGCAGGCTTGACACCTTCTAATAAACGCTTTAATAAACAATACAAAAAAGACCTCAAGCAATGGGGAACAAGGTCGGGTGTAATTGATGTATCCAATGACCAACATGAAAAGAAAAAAAAGAAGCAACTCTACTCCAAAATGGGGGAAGTTGGTGATATGATGGTAAAAGAACATTTACCAAAAACGACCAAAATTACCTGTCAACCTAAAAAGAAATTAACCCCTTTAGAAGATTGGTATTCGTGGTTAAGAAAAGAATTTGATATTACACAAGTTACCATTACCAATACATCTACTGAAGAAAAAACAATAAGACTTTGGGGAGCAAATAAAGGGTTGTCAGTTAGCCCGCCTGCTTTTGAAGATGTAGAAGATCATGAGATAATAACAACTGTTACTATTCCTACTACTATAGGTGTAGGTATTCACCCACAAGGAATAGCCGTAAATCCAGTAAACGGGTTTGCTTATGTAGCGAACCAATTATCGAATAACGTGTCTGTTATTGCAGCCGATGGTCAGATCGTAACAATCATTCAATTACAGCCATCTACTTTTCCTGGTTATAATTCTCCAGTAGCAGTTGCAGTTAACTCAAACAGTGCAAGCCCTAATTATGGGAAAGTCTATGTAGTAGGTTCAGTTGCTAACACAGTTAGTGTAATTGACCTTACCCACAACGTTACCAACGAAATAGCCGTAGGTGTACGACCAGTTGATATAGCTTTTAATCCAGTTAATGAAAACTTATACGTTGCCAATTTAGTTGGTGATGATGTTACTGTTATTGATACAACGACTGAAACAGTTACCACAACTTTAGCCGTAGGTCAGGATCCTCTCGGTTTAGGAATTAACTTAAATAATGGAGATATTTTCGTTACCAACTCTACTGATGATAGTGTATCTGTATTTGATAGTGGCAACTTACCCGTAGCAACTATTGCAGGCGTAGGTACTAAACCCGTTTCCATTACTTATCATCCAGTAAACGATGAAATGTATGCCGTTGCAACTGGTAGCGACAATATCATACCAATTGACACTAACCTTTATACTACTTTACCTCCAATCGGTGTGTGTAGTAGTCCTTACAAAATTGTATTTAATAGTACCAACAACTTTTTGTATGTAGGAAATAGAGTTGATGAAACTTATTCAGTTATAGCTCCCGACAAAACCATTAAGGCTACAATAGCTCTTGGAAATGTCAACATAGGCTTTGGTATTAATCAAACCGAGAACGTACTGTTCAGTTCGGACACAGCAGCAAATACTGTTGACATAATAGGTTATTCTGATCAGAGTAGCAGTATCACTATTGATGATGATTTTCCACAAAAAAGCAAGGATTTTAAACATAGTCCAGCTCTAGTAAAGCACGTTAAGTTTGTGTTATCAGGAACTCAGCGATTTAAGGTACTCACCTTACGAGAGGAGAGAGTAACAGGAACAGTTATAGAAGCTCCAATAACATTTGGCAACTACGATAGTCCTCAAAATTCCATCAATGTTTCGGAAATGTTCGGAATGGATGGAGTTATGATTGATGGGTTAAACTCTTGGCTATTCAAGATAGCAGGCTTACAAACCATCTCGGTTTTGGTGTATTACAAGCAATTTGAGATGTACAATCTTTTACCTGAAAAATCCCCTGTAGCCATAGGCTGCGAAATGAGTGAAGGCATACCTGAAAGTTGGAAAAGAAAATTAGCAAAAGAGAGCAGAAGAAAAATAATTCACAAACCTAAAATATTATAACGATGGGAAAATTAAAATACTTAGTAATTCACTGCACAGACACCCCGAAGAAAGGGAAGTAACCAAAGACGATATTATTCGTTGGCATACGAACCCAAAACACAAGGGAGGTCGAGGTTGGAATAGACCAGGCTATTCAGATATTGTTTATTTGGATGGAGAATTAGTCAACATCTTACCATTCAACCAAGATAATGATGTAAGTGGTTGGGAAATTTCCAATGGAGCAAGAGGCATAAATGGTGTTTCACGCCATATTGTTTATGCTGGTGGTCAAGACAAAGGGAGTAAAAAACCTAAAGATACCCGAACAAATGAGCAAAAACAAACGCTTGAAACTTATGTGAAGTTCGCACTATTACGTCATCCACAAATTCAAATTTTAGGACACTCCCAAGCTCCAGGATCAGGTAAGACTTGTCCAAATTTTGATGTGCCTAAGTGGTTAAAAAAAATCGGAATTGCCGATAAAAACATTTACAAATCTTAAAAATTATCATAATGAAAAAAGCAGATTATTTAATCATCCAATGCACCGAAACTGGAGAAGGACAAGAAGTATTCAAAGCTGATATTATAGAACAACACACCAATTCAGCGGTTATGGGTGGATATGGATGGAATCGCCCAGGGTTGGACTATCTCGTAACACTTGATGGGAGTTTGGAAACGATTATACCTGAAACAAGCCCTAATGTGGTGGATTTGTGGGGTATTGGTGAAGGGAAAAATGGAATGACAGGCATCCCTAAGTTTATCTCTTATGTTGGAGGAAAGACTACCAAAGGAACGAAAGATAAAGATACCCGAACTTCTGAACAAGAAGATACGCTTGCTTCAGTAGTGAAGTTCTATGTTAAGAAATTTCCAAAAATTCAAGTACTCGGCTTCAACCAAGTTCCATCAAAATCGGATGAATCAAGTCCTGCATTTGACGTAGCGAAATGGTGCGAAGAAATCGGAATACCTGAACAAAACATTTTTAAAGGATAATATGAAAACTGTAATCACATTAGCAATAGGATTTCTTATTGGGCGACAAATCTATATCAACTATGATAAGAATGAAGCTCGAAAAAAGGAATCGGAAGTAAAGGACCGGTTAAAACAATTTTTGCAAGACAACGGGTTGGATCATAAAGAAGCGAGTAAGCAATCTGACAAAATAATGGATGTAGGATAATTGTCAATTAAAAATTACAATAATGGTAGGAGCAATAGCAGGAGCAAAAGCAGTAGAAGGATTAGCCCAAAATAAGGCTACTCCTTATGTTATTGGTGGGTTAGTCCTTTTAACATTAGGAGCTTCCTATTTTTTAGTTATTCGCCCTGTTATGTGTAAGGTAGGATTGGCTTCTTGTAAGAATGACAAAAAGATATTGGACTTAATGAAGTACAAGGGGTTTAATCCTAACTATTCACGTCCATCAAAAACTACTATCTCTCACGAAAGAGCTAAAAAATTGGCATTAAAAATAAAAGATGCAGGGAGCTTTTTCAATGATGATGAAGGTGCTTTTTATTCGGTATTAGAAGAAATAGGGAGTGCTGATAATTTATCCTTGGTGTCAAGGATGTTCACCGCAAAGAAGTATGGGAGTTTGGCAGAGTACATAACTAACTACTTAGACGAAACAGAAGAAATAAAACGAGTTAAGGACATTTTAAATAGTTATTAATATGAAAGCGATACCTAAAAAATATTTAATGATTGGTGGTGGGGTTGTTCTTGCAGGTCTTGCTTCATTTGGTATTTACAAATTGATACAGCATAAAAAGAATCCAAGTGCTGAGAAAAGAGCAAAGAAGATAGAAAAGGAATTAGTAGCAGCATCAGTCAATGTAGGTTCAGATGGATATGTAAATGTGAGGTCTTCACCTAAAGTAGATAATGAGAGTTGGACAAGACTTGATTTTACCACCAATTTACTCAAAAAAGAAACTTCAAGTCCAGTAGGAACAATAGAAAAAAGAGTGAAGGGAGCAGATGGCTATTTCTGGTACAAGCTACAATTAGAAAAAGCAATAGGCGGAAAATCAACAGGGTATGTTCGAGAAGATGCCGTAGAAATCTCAAAATAAAAAAATGATGAAAGAAACAGTAACAGCAAATAAGGTAAGTAGTAAGGGGAAAACCCAAGCTAAGCGTAATATGAAACCGTTCATTATTGGAGGAGTGGCATTGTTGGCAGCAGGAGCAGGATATGGTATCTACTACTTCTTTTTTAAGGATAAGGAAGATGAAGACGATTCTAATGGAGATGCTGGTACAGCAAGAAAATCAACTTCAATTTATACCAGTAAAAGCTATCCATTGAGTTATGGTACAGATCACCCTGATGTTGGCGTACTGCAATTGTATTTAAAGAAAACATACCAAGCTAATTTGGGGAATTATGGTAAAAATAAAGACGGTATAGATTCCAAATTCGGAAACGCAACAAAAGATGCTGCGTTGAAACATTTGAAAAAAATATCATTTACTGAAAAGGATATAGCAGGGATGAAATCAGCTTTAAAATTTATAAGAGTATGAACACACGGACAATAATTATAGGAATTGGTGTAGCAAGTAGCTTGGTAGGTCTGAGTTTTTTGGCTCACTATGTATATGGTGGAGAACAAGAAGATCAACTGGATGAGCATCCAGTTAAAGAGGTTGAAAAAATAGCCCATACCAACTCTAATCATACACAGCAAAAAAAGGTTGTGAAAAGACATACGGAAAAGCCACAAGTGAGAAAGAGAGGGATAGTGAAACCTGAACCTAAAGTAGAATTGGAGGAAGTAAAAGAACTAGCTCCACCAGTTGCAGATGAGTTTCCACTCCGATTAGGTAGTGAAGGAAAAAGAGTTGTACGCCTTCAGGTTTGGCTGATGAGAAATTACGGATGGACAGGAAAAGTAACAGGCGTATTTGATGAAAAGACAGAGAGCTTGCTAAAAAAAGCGATCAAAGAAGTTGAGTTAGATGAAGCTACTTATTACGAAATGAAGATGGAAAAACCAGTTCACGAACAAATTACAATGCGATAACAATGGGAAAAAACATAAAAGATTACCTCGATGCTATAGTAGATAAAGAGGGGCTTCGTACAGAAGTAACGATTACGCTAACTGATGATACGCTTTGGAAAGTTGTTGGAGGCTTATTAGCAGCAGGAGTAGGTATTGCCGTAGCAGCACACTTGCTTAAAAATATGTTCCCTAACAAACAATTAGCAGAAAATAACGAGCTGTTACAAGGAATAAAAGAAGGATTAAAAGGGTGAAAAAGACATTAGCCATACTATTTGGAATTTCTGTATTCGCTGGTGCTGGATACGCAACTTTCGCATATACCCCTATTGGTAAAATGGCTCTTTCCAAATGGCTGATAAAGAAATGGATGCAGTCAGCAGAAAAGGTCAATAAGAAGTTAGATAGAAAAAAGCTTGAACAGGAATTAAAAAAATTGAAATACAGCGACCATGAATTATTGGTGAAATACACGATGCTTAATCCACTTGAAAAAAAACGGAAGGGAAAACTCAATGATAAAGCGGAACAACGCTTTAAGAAATTAATAGAAAAAATGACAAAGGCAAAAATCTATCAACGGGCAGATTTGAGCCAATTAGACAATATTGTTTTACCAGGATAAATTAAAAACTATGAAAACTGAAATAACACAAGAGATTTGGAATCAAATTTCCAACTATGTAAGCGGTCTTGACTGGGCTTACATTTTAACTTTTATCATTATTGCTTATGGCATTAACCATTATTGGGTGAAAGATAAAATTAAAAAGACCACTAAAGTCAAGTCGAAAACTCGCTATAGAACGGTAATTGTTGGAGTGCTTTATGCTGTAGCTCTTTATTTCGTTAGAGGCTACAATTTGGAAAAAATAGAGTGTCTTTTTCAGTCTCTTGTCTTTGCATTGGTATTTCATCAACTCATTATTGATGGGGTGATGAACTTTATTGCGAAAAGGATGTTACCAAAAAATGTGGGTAAACATATTGCCTGCACTAATGACATTAAGAGAAATCTAAATGGACAAATGTAAACCCATATTAATTGTTGCCTTATGCTTATTAGTGCTTGCATACTTCTTTTGGTACGAGCCGTCAAAAAGTTCAGATTACGAAAACTCAAAGCAAATCAAGAGCCTGCAACAGCAGAACGATTCATTGAGAAAGAATAATGAGCAGCTCGATAACCAAGTAGCTCGATTGAAGATTGACACGGACAGCTTAATGAAACTGGTTAGAATTGACCAACAAGAAATTAGTGAATTGAAAAAAAATGAAAATGAAAAGATTACTGCTATTAACAGTTTTGATAACGATGAGTTGTTCGACTTTTTCGCAGGGATTAAAACCGATAGTACAGCAAATTGATACCAACATTGTTTTTTGTTTTACCATCAGTCAGTCCAAAGAAATTGCGAAACGCATTGCAAGTGGAGCATATAAAGATTCTATTGCAACTCGTCTGGAGCTAGAAAGCTCTCGACTTTTCCTTGTTACCCAAAAACAGGATAGCACTATTTATTTTCTTGAACTCAAACAAGGTAATATGAATACCATGAGCCAAAATCAAAAGGTTCATATAGGACTTTTAAATAATACCATAAATGACCAGCAACACAAAATTAAACGGAGCAGATTCCACAAAATTTTGTTGGGTGTTGGAATGGGAATAATGACAGTAATAGCAATTAGTAAATAAAAAATTATGAGTGGATACCAGAGTGATATAGATTTACAAGACATCAATTTTGTTGGTGATTTTCCTATCGAAAATAGTATTGGTGGGTACGGAGAAACAAGTGGAGGAACGGATGCTTATGTTTTAGTGCTTAACCCTATTATTTCAGCGTACAGGGTTGGTATGCACTTACAGGTAAAATTCAACCATCTTAACGGAGGTGTATCTACTATTGATGTAGATGCTAAAGGAGCTGTTCCATTGATGAAAATTATTGGTGGTGTTTTGGTTGACCTTGATGCAAATGATTTGAATACTGTTCAAATCTATGGTTTGTTATACGATGGAGTATGCTTTCAAGTAGTTACAGGGATAAAATTTCTACCATCAGCAGCATCAGAGATTGAAGCTGGTATTGCTGAAATTGCAACACAAGCCGAAGTAGATGCAGGAGTTGATAATGC
>JAESUN010000063.1 GCA_016763045.1 Opitutaceae bacterium
GTTTTGCCCCATTTCGGTAGAGTATTCACTCAATTTCGGCAAACAGTTCGAGTAGGCATCCCGCCATTCTTCATTGTTTAATACCGAATTCAAGTGGCTGATAGGTGACCAAACCCGACTCAACCTATCATCAATTTCTTCTAGAGGGTAAATGAGAGACTGCCAAGAATAGGCACCATCACCATCTAACAACGCATTTATTTTCTCACGGTTTTCTTCTAGCAATGCATCCATTGCTGGTTCAATATCTGTTGCTTTAAGCTTTGAGAAACAAGGTAACTCAAGTTCTTCTAGTAAAGGATTCATTATGTTTTTTTGCTTTGTAAAAGCGAACATCTTCGCATGCTTTTTAGCAGTATCCAATTCAATTTATTAGAAACAGTCGAGTGTGACAAATTGTCACATGTGGCTATTTGTCACATCCCAAGCAAAACTAGAATCCATACAATGTCACCTTTATTTAATAATAAAGGGGAGGCAACATTTTAATGAACAAAACATCGCACTTATTTCTGGGTCTTAGTTTGCTGTACGGCGGCATAACAATAGCAGAAGAGATATCAACAATAACCGTCTCTAGTGATGCGTTATTCCGTGACACGTCTATCGTCAGCCCAACCTCTAAAATTACTGTTGAAGAGGCAATGGGTATCAACATGACGACGACCGAGGACATCGTGTCCCACGAACCGAATCTCATTATTCGCAAACGCTACATCGGCGACTCTAACGGCACTATTGGCATTCGTGGCTCGAATATGTTCCAAACCACACGAACAATGGTTACAGCCGACGGCTTACCGCTACATTATTTATTACAGACCAGCTTTTCCGGCTCGCCTCGTTGGTCACTTGTCGCCCCCGATGAATTAGAAAGTGCTGAAATTATATACGGCCCCTTCTCCGCTGAATATGGCGGCAACTCGATGGGTGGCGTTGTGAAACTTAAAACACGTGATCCAAAAAAACGCCGCCTTGTATTGCAAGGTTCATTGTTCAGCCAAGACTACGACAAACTAGAGACTAATGAGCATTTTAACGGCGGCAAAGCATTCGCCTCTTTTGAAGATAAATTTGGTGACTTAGGCCTATACCTTTCCTACAACCATTTGGAAAATGACAGCCAACCACAAACTCAATATGCAGCCAAGGCATCTGGTGGTGGTGGCACGGTTGTTCAAGGAACAACTGCAGGCGTTGAAGAGCATGGCACACCGGTTACCTACTATGGTGATTCTGGGCCTGATCACGTTACTACCGATTTATACAAACTGAAGGCTCTTTATGATATCGGTGATTATCAAGTACGCGGCAGTATTGCATATGAAAATAGAAAAAAAGAGCAAGATGACGTTAATAACTACTTAACTGATGCTGCTGGAAACACCGTTTGGGACGATAAGGTAACGACCACATCAGGCACAAACTTCAAAACCAGCAGTTTTGGCTCCAGCGTATTCCAGGAACGCTCACAACACCGTGAAAGTTTACTACTAGGGCTAGGATTAACCGGTCCACTAGGCGCTGATGGTGATTGGGTATTTGACTTATACGCCACAGACTTTGAAATTTTAAAAGATGAAGAAGAGCGCACGGGGCGAAACCCTGCTGACCCAACGTTTGTCGCCGCTAACACTGCATTTAAAGGCCGCTTAACCGAATACAACAACACAGGCTGGAAAACATTTGATGCAAAGGTCGGTACAGAAAACCTAGGTAGCGATGATAACCAACGCCTTTCTGTGGGTTATAACTACAGCAAATACGAATTAGAAATCAAACCGTTTAGATACAACTCCATCACCAACACCAAAGGTGCTACACGCGGTAAAAGTGGCGGAGAAACATTTACCCACGCTGTATTTGCTCAATGGGGCTGGAAATTTAACCCAAAATGGGACCTTTCTTTAGGCTTACGTTATGACGATTGGCGCGGTGAAAACGGCTTCTTTGATGACAATGCTGACGGTCAAATAACAGGTGCAGAAAAACACAAAGACCGCCATGAAACTGGATTTTCACCTAAGTTCTCATTAGCTCACTTTATTACAGATAAAACAACTATTCGCTATTCTTTAGCGCGTGCGTTACGTTTCCCAGTCACCGAAGAGCTTTACCAAAATGTTAATGAAGCACTACAAGTATCCGTTGCCGACGCAAACTTAAAGCCAGAAGACGGCATTTTCCAAAACGTGATGATAGAACACCGGCTAGACGATGGTCTGCTTCGTTTCAACCTATTTTACGAAGATGTGAATGATGCTATCTTTAGCCAAAACGTTACCATTAACGGTGCAACACTAAGAACATTTCTTCCTGTTGATACCGTTAAGACTAAAGGTGCTGAGTTTGTTTACAACCAGAACCACGTAATGGGAACTGCGTTTAACACACGCTTTAACATCAGCTATACCGATGCTGAAATCACTAAAAACTCATTAGACCCATCTCTTGAAGGCAACACATTTCCTAGGCTACCCAATTGGCGTGCAAACCTGTTAGTGGATTACCCATTAACAGAAAAGCTAACTGCCCATTCAGGTATCCGCTATGCCAGCAACAGTTATGGCGACTTGGATAACAGTGATAACGAAGAAGAAGTCTTTGGTGCTCAAGATGAATACATTTTTGTTAATACAAAGCTTAACTGGCAAGCAACTAAAACCACTCAGTTAAGCGTAGGAGTAGATAATATCTTTAACGAAGAAGCCTATGTGCACCATCCCTGGCCTTCACGAACATTTTTCCTGGAAGGAAAAATTGTATTTGAATAATACCAAACAGATTAGTCGATTCACACTAGAGGCAGCTATGCTGTCTCTAGTGTTTCTTTTCACTCCAATCATCAGTTACGCAAGCTGTAAAAACGACTCTATATCCGTCCACTGTGGTAAAACACCCACATCCGTTTTTGATGAAAAAGGCACCTTGTGGATCGCCTTTGCACAACAAGGCCACGTGTACGTCTCACACTCAGATGATTTAGGAAAACACTACACTACGCCCATTAAGGTTAACCCCAACCCACAGAAAATCTATACCAATGGAGAAAACAGGCCTAAAATTCAAATAGCTAACCACCATGTTTTTGTCAGCTGGACAGAAAAAACGCCCGGACGATTTACTGGCGATATTCACTTTTCCCGTTCAATCAATGGCGGCATCAGTTTTGAACCCGTAAAAACCATCAATGACGACGGCTTACCCATCGGCCACCGTTTTGACGCGATGACGGTTACCCCATCAGGCACTATCTATATCGCATGGTTGGATAAACGTGACAGCCATGCAGCAAAACAACGCAACCAAGAATACGCGGGTATTTCCATTTATTACGCTATATCGACAGATCAAGGAAAAACTTTCTCAAATAACATCAAAATAGCCGAACACACATGCGAGTGCTGCCGAATAGCCATTACCAGCACGGGCGTCGATAACGCAACCGTTATGTGGCGGCATATCTTTACAGGTGGTTACCGTGACCATGCTATTGCTACACTCAACCAAGAAAAACCAACTGCATTACACAGGGCAACAGTCGACCAGTGGAAAACGGATGCATGCCCTCACCATGGGCCCAGCATAGACATGACCCCGCATAACAGCATTCACCTTGCTTGGTTCAGTAACGGTGACTTACACAAAGGCATTTACTACGGCAACTACTCAACCAGCCTAAAAAGCACTAATAATATTATATCTATCGACCATTCACCTCACGCCAGCCACTCGCAAGTTGTAGAGTTCCATAACATTGTTTGGTTCGTATGGAAGTCCTTTGAGAAAGGCCAATCTGTACTTAAAGTGCGTTACTCCCTAGACAAAGGAGTTCATTGGTCGAATGCAGACATCATTGCCTCAACACAAGCTAATTCAGATCATCCATTGCTCATTCATGACCATAATAATATTTATATTAGCTGGCAAACAACCAATGAAGGCTTACGGTTGATACCCTTATACGTGGATAGTGAAAATACTAATTAATGATGAGAAAACTATTGTTATGCTGCGTGTTATTCAGTTCGGTATGTATTGCCGATAGCCTAACATTACAACGTTGGGATACCACCAGTTTTAGCCACCTAAAACAAAAATACCGACAACACGCTTTTTTGCTCGTGATTTGGTCATTAGATTGTCCCGCCTGTTTTAAAGAATTTACTGCACTTAGCCGTTGGAAAGAACAATATCCCGATAGCAATTTAGTGCTTGTATCGACTGACGCTAGCGAGATGCAAGACGATGTTATCGGTGTTTTAAACGAGTACGGTTTAAATAATGCCGATGTCTGGATTTTTTCCAATGAGAACAAAGCGACATTAAGAAACAGTATCGACACAAACTGGTTTGGCGAACTACCCCGTAGTTATTTTATCAATATTCAACAGAAGACTTTTTCACACAGTGGCGCCTTAACAAGCAACCAGCTCAGCCAATGGCAACGGATAATTTCTACCGTAAAAACTTTAAGTCAGTAGCGAACAGTCCAACTCCAGACCACCGCTATACCTAACGCAAAGAAAGCTAATAAAAACCCCCACCATTTATATTGAAAGCGCCGAATCAAAATCGTCTCTCCCTGTGTTGAGATAATATAAGGTTTACGACTATCTAACGGCTTTTCAATCAAATTATCTGTATGCTCAATGGTTTTAGCATGATCCTCCTGACGCAATTGATCTTTTGCAATGAGCACCGCTTTCTCCCATTCATTTTCATCAAGCAGGCCGTCTTTATTTTTATCAAAGCGATTTAAAAGTGCTCGCGGATTACTTTTCCAACGTTGCAATAGTTCCGCCAACGCCTCGTTTCCCGTCGGTAAAACCACCTCTTTAAATGAAGTTAAATCACCTAATACATACAGCTCATCACCTTCATGAATACGCTTTTCGCTGTAACGATAGCGCCGACCCGGCAACCACCCGGTTGGATTAAAACCTCGCGACCCCGCTTGTGGATAAGGTGTACTGCCATACCAACTGTCTGAATGTGAAGGAATAACTTCAGCATCATCAGGGTCAACAATTGCTCGACCCGTTGCACCGACCAAATTAAACA